>NZ_LSSO01000173.1:0-32413 GCF_001645205.1 Brevibacillus sp. SKDU10
AGTTTTCAGGGAATAAAGACATGTGTTTGGTATAATTATTCCTTAGGTATATTAAATAAAATAGTGTAGTAGATTGAATCATATAGATTTATTCTGAGGAGTTATTATACGGAGAGTTACCCAAGAGGCCGAAGGGGACGGTTTGCTAAACCGTTAGTATGCGTAAGCGTAGCGAGGGTTCGAATCCCTCACTCTCCGCCATATTGTTTTATATCGTTTTTTGGCGGTGTAGCTCAGCTGGCTAGAGCGTTCGGTTCATACCCGAAAGGTCGGGGGTTCGATCCCCTCCGCCGCTACCATAGGGGCATAGTTTAGTGGTAGAACAAAAGTCTCCAAAACTTTTGGTGTGGGTTCGATTCCTACTGCCCCTGCCAACTTTTACTTACATAATGGCGGTCGTGGCGAAGTGGTTAACGCATCGGATTGTGGCTCCGACACTCGTGGGTTCGATTCCCATCGATCGCCCCTTTTTAATTTCATAAGGGAGTATAGCCAAGTGGTAAGGCACAGGTCTGCAAAACCTTTATTCCCCGGTTCAAATCCGGGTACTCCCTCCAAAATGCGTCTCAGTAGCTCAGCTGGATAGAGCAACCGCCTTCTAAGCGGTCGGTCGGGAGTTCGAGTCTCTCCTGAGACGCCATTTTTATGTATTTTTAAAAATTGAATGCCAACCTTCAAAAAAGGAAATCACATAAGACTCTGCTCGGCCAAAAGGGTTCGTACCGCTGAGTTTTTATTTGTTTTTATAGTTGTAAAGAAAAGTAAAAAGTGAGAAATTCATTAAAAATATTCCATAAAAATTCATATTTTGTCATTATATACAAAAAATATTTGTTGATGAAATAGGATTTTTATAGGAGACAGGGAATAGGTAAATGAATACATCTAATGTCAATTAGTTCTTTTGTCCCTGGAATAAAAAAACATCACTATAGAAATTTTACTAGGAATATCGGCTGACCTTTAGTTATAGAGGCCAGATTTTTGCATCTTCTGGATTCAAGCCTATTTGAAAAGGGTACACCTTTTTATAGCAGGCTTTTTTTTCTGTAGTAAATTTTGAGGTTGCAGAATAAGAGTAGGATGAAGAGGGAAACGTGATAGGGACAAGTGTTTCTCAAAAACTGCTTGCAAGATGAAGCGAATCACTGAGCTTTTGCGTCATATTAAGCAACAAATAGATATAGAGAGAACTAAACATTGATTTTTCCCACTTTTGAACGATTGCAGGCTAGTTGTGAATCGTGTAAACTCGCAAATAGGGTTTGAAGGAGATATAACACTACCTGTATGCATATAAGCATACCAGGTCGAGGAGAAGAAAAGATGGTTGACTTAAAAGATATAATTGAGGGGCTTTTCATCGGTTTTACCACCACAATGGGGTTAGTCAGCATCTATCAAACAGCAATTTCAGTAGGGGGAGGCATTTTACTTCATAAGAAAAAGCCTGTGACCCACAAGCCAGAGAAAACATTTGCTGTATTGATAGCTGCACACAATGAATCAGCGGTTGTTGCACCATTGATCGAGAATTTGAAAAAAATGGACTATCCGCGTGAGATGTACGACATTTTTGTTATCTGTGACAATTGTACAGATAACACCGCGGAGATTGTTCGGAAGCATGGCGCCTATGCTTGCGAACGATTTGACACTTCAAAGCGTGGCAAGGGCTACGGTATTGAGTGGATGCTAGACAATTTATGGTCACGAGAAAAGCAGTACGATGCTGTCGTAATGTTTGATGCAGATAACTTGGTAGAAAAAAACTTCCTAACTGTCATGAACGATCGTCTATGCAAAGGACAACAAGTTATCCAAGGTTACCTTGACTCCAAAAACCCGTTTGACTCTTGGATTACTCTTTCGTACGCTTGTACGTACTGGTTCACCAACCGTATGTGGCAATTGGCTCGCCATAACCTAGGGCTGCCAAACACATTAGGTGGTACAGGACTTTGTATTGAGAGTAAGCTGTTAAAAGATATGGGTTGGGGGGCAACCAGCTTAACGGAAGACTTAGAGTTTGCAACGAGATGTATCGAACGTGGCATCTATCCTTGCTGGGCTCATGAAACAAAGGTTTTTGACGAAAAACCAATCGATCTAAAATCTTCAATGAAGCAGAGACTTCGTTGGATGCAAGGTCATTATGATGTAGCTGGACGTTACATTGGTTCAGTTGTAAAAAATGGCTTAAAAGCAAGAAGACTAGGAATGCTTGACGCAGCTTTTTACCTCTTTCAACCCATGTATGTGTTGATTGTTACATTTATGTCGGTATTGTTTATGGCCAGATTGTTGAGTTTTAATACGTTCCTACCTACAACAGGCTTCTTGCCTGATTGGTTGATTTACGTGACAACAGGTATTTTCTATTTGTTACCTGTACTCGCATTGTACTTAGAGAAAGTCCCGCTAAAAGCTTATTTGGGACTCATCCTGTTGCCAATTTTCTTCCTGACATGGTTACCTATCTTTATTTACGCGTTCTTTACCAAGAACAATCAAGAGTGGAGCCATACTGCACATACACGTGCAATTCAGATTGAAGAAATGCAACAGTAATGTAAACGTAATAAAGTGGGAAATATAATGATCAGGAACCGCGGGAAAGAACTGCGGTTCTTTTTTTCTAGTAAAAACTTCGAAATGTTATTGATGTTAATATAAAAGCAACGATTGACGGAAGCCTGAGATGTGCAAAAATGTGTGGTGTAATATTTTTCACTATTAAAAAGCTCTACAGAAACTGGTATACTGTAGAAATGCATGGGACAGAAGGGAGTATAAAGATGTCAACGGAGGATATACAAAAGAGCTGTCAGCCTCTGCTATGGGGTGATAAGCGTTATCATACATGGAACTATCATTTGCGTAGTATGTTTCAACACAAGGTATTTAAGGTACCGCTAGATGGAGGGTTTTCCTGCCCCAATCGAGATGGCAATGTTGCAGTAGGTGGCTGTACATTTTGTAGTGCACGTGGATCGGGGGACTTTGCAGGCGATCGTCGTATGACGTTAGAGAAGCAGTTTCATGATGTTAAGGATCGTATGCATGAAAAATGGCCTACAGCGAAGTATTTAGGGTTTTTTCAGGCGTTTAGCAATACCTATGCGCCTGTAGAAGAGCTTCGCGATATGTACGAAACGATTTTACGACAAGATGATGTTGTGGGTCTTTCGATAGCAACCAGACCGGACTGTTTAGAAGACGATGTAGTTGAGTACTTAGCAGAATTAAATGAGCGTACCTATCTCTGGGTAGAATTGGGGCTGCAAACAGTACATGAACGTACACAGCTACTGATTAATCGTGCGCATGATTATCAATGCTATCTTGATGGATTAGAGAAGCTGCGTAAACATAACATTCGTGTCTGCTCCCACATTATTTATGGATTACCTGGAGAGACTGCCGAAGATATGATGATGACTGCGCAGGCCGTTGCTCATTTGGATGTACAAGGTATTAAAATACATTTGCTACATTTGTTAAAGAAAACGCCAATGGTGAAGCAGTACAATGCTGGTTTATTGGAATTCTTGACACAAGAGGAGTATACGAAATTAGTTGTCGATACTCTGGAAATTCTACCACCAGAAATGATTGTGCATCGTATTACTGGTGATGGGCCTCCTGATATTTTGATTGGGCCGATGTGGAGTCGTAAAAAATGGGAAGTGCTCAATGGGATCGAGGCAGAGATGAAACGTCGTAATACATGGCAAGGAAAGTTCTTTGATCCAAATTGGGTACCGCCTCTGGACCTTGGAAAATAATCGAATCAAAATGTAAAAAAGGAACGCAAGCAATTAGCGTTCCTTTTTTTATTATAAATTCTTGCTTACTTACTACATGCTGGGGAGTTAGCTTTCATGAACGGAGGTGACAGCAAAGCCATGATTCTCCAGTTCCTGAATAATATCAATCAGATTATCTTCCGTTTTAAACTTGACTAGAATACGTCTGACACCAGAGTGTTTAGAATCAAAGGATACACAGGAGATCACATTTGACTTGTGTTCGGTCAAAATACTGGAGATTTCTCGCAACACACCTTTTCCTTCGAAACGGGTTAAGGTTATTCTAGTCCCTTTTACACCCATCCCAAAAACAGATTCTAATACTAGCTCCATATCTTTACGTTTAATGATGCCAAGAAAACGATTATTCTCGTCTACAATCGGTACAAATGGATAACGCACAATAATAGGGAGGGCGTCTTCATAAAGATGTTCGGTTGTAAGTGGCTTTAAATTCTGATCAACACCATCGGCAAGAGGAAGTTGAGTGAATTCTGTAAAAGTTTTGTCCGCATGATCTTGTTCGAATCTTTCAAACAAACTGCGTTTGCTCAGCGTTCCAAAATAAGTACCATCTTCATTAATCACAGGCATGCTAAGCAATTTTCCCTTTTTCATTTCCTCCAGAGCATGCGCAATGGTGTCGGTTGGCTTTACCACTGTGAGAGAATGTAGTGGTGATAGACAGTCGGTAATGAACATGCAATAACCCCCTTATATCCTGATCTCTTCTTTAGTATAGAAATATCCTGTAGGGCTTGTAAACAATCCTTTTACTTCTTACTCAAATATTTTCGCGCTAAATTAGGATAATTTGTAATTATGCCATCAATTTGTAATGAAAAGAGCTCCTGCATGCGTTCCGGAGTGTTCACTGTCCATGCAAGCAGTGATAAATGGTGCTGACGAGCAGCTTGCAGAAGTGCTTTATTAACCTGTTCCTCGGGGGCATGGAGTTCGTCCGCACGAAATTGTTTGGCAATCTCCCAGGGCTTATGTAGTTGTCCGAAATAAAGCATACCGGTGCGAATTTGTGGGTCTAGCTCCTTAACACGCAAGAGGCTGTGATAATTAAAAGAGGAGACGACCACCTGTTTATGTAAACGAAGATCATGGATGAGACGAATAACATGCTCTTCCAATTGAGGCTGGGGGACGATAAAGTTCTTTAGTTCAATGATAAGTCGAAGCCCAGTTGTTTTGACGAACAATAAGACATCTGATAGCTCTGGAACCTTTGTAGGGGGATAATATTTTCTGCTTTTGGCAGCCGCGTTTAGACGATGGATCTGTTTATAGGTGAGATGCCGCACTTCGCCCACCCCATCAGTTGTATGCTCTACGTTGGTATCGTGCATGACAATAAGCTGTTCATCGGCTGTTACTTGAACGTCGATTTCCATACCGTCAGAGCCTTGTAGATAGGCAGCATGAAAAGCTGGAAATGTATTTTCGGGATACATGCCAGAGGCACCCCTGTGAGCATAAATAAGGGTATGCATGGGTGGAATCCTCCTTTTTTCCTGTCTCTTCTTGATACCTATGCGCAAAGGCTATGGTTTAGATATGAAAGAAGCGAATTGTGTCAAAGAGGTACTTTGGACATCTTGTCGAATGACTAGCAATGCAAGGAGTTTTATAATAGTAAGAAATAACGCAATGAGGTGTAAAGAAATGACAATGGAACCGATTGGAAATCTTTCACAAATAATTGTGGATATACATAACCAACGTATCAAGGTAATGGAGTACGACTCTGATCAAATTGACGAGATTGCAAAGTCTTGCAAACAACAGGCTGACAAATTGGGGATGACCAAGCTAATTGTCTATGCCCGACATAAGGATTTGTCAGCCTGGGGGAAACATGGATTTGTACGTGAAGGGATTCTGGAAGGCTGTATGAATGGCCAGAATGCCCACATGCTTCGATATTTTGTTACATCAGAGCGAGGAACTCCTAAAAATGAGCCACTTGCAGACGAAATTCTACAAATAAGCTTGGCCAAACAAGCAAACAATAGTGTGTGCAAGGAGCTACCAGACGATTGTCGTGTCCGCTGGGCTAAGCTTGAAGATGCAGAAGAACTAGCTAAGCTGTATCAAGTTGTTTTTGAGACCTATCCAACCCCCATGCATGATCCCGAGTATGTGCGGACTACGATACAAGCAGACACCTATTACGCTGTTGTAGAAGCAGGGGGCAAGATTGTTTGCGCGGCTTCTGCTGAAGTGACTCCGAATTGGGGATCAGCAGAAATGACGGATTGTGCCACACACCCTGAATGGTTAGGAAAGGGATTGCTTCAGCACCTGTTTGTAGCTTTGGAACAACATATGCAAGAAATAGGTATTTCCTATCTATATACACTTACACGTGCCCATTCCGCTGCGATGAATGTGACAGCCGCTAAAATGGGCTATCGGTATACTGGCAGGCTAATTAACAATTGTGTGATTTCAACCGGCTTTGAAGATATGAATATCTGGGTCAAGCCGTTGAAAGCTGTTTGGGATTGATAGTTTAGTAGCTTACTCTAGGGAATGCCCGACATGTCTGGGTAGAAAATTTGTTGCAAATGATAAGCCATGATGGCTAGCTGTAACTGCCAACGATGAGATGCGTCTTGAAGTGATCCAGCGGTTTTTTGCTCTATCTGCTGTAAACGGTATTTAAGCGTGTGCCGGTGAATAAATAGACGTTGTGATGTTTTTTGCCCATTCAGACACTCTTCAAAATAAACTTGGATAGTCTCTAACAATTGTTGTCCATGCTTCTGATCATAGTGAAGCAATGTGGCTAAGAATGGCTTCCAGAGCTGCTGTAAGGCCTCAGGCTGCGCGTGATAGGGAAACAGGAACTGATAGCCGGCTAGTCGGTCAAAATGCGATACAGACTGTATTTGGAGCGCTGGGAGGAGAGCTGCCTGGCATTTCATGGCATAGATCGCTTCTTGAACGGCTATTGACAAGGTATCGAAGGAAGCACGGGGGCTGCTAATCCCGATCGCCAACGGATGCTGAGGATACAAATCAAGCCACTTTTTTGCCACTTTTTGAATAAAAACTTCACTAGCCTTATCCTCAGGCATTAGTAATAAGATTTCGGTTACCCGCTCCTTACTTAGATAAGTAGGCTGATAAACCTCTGCTAACCGCTTTAATAAGGTGGGTAGCTTTTGTAGCATGGCAAAATTATATTCCTTTGCAGAAGGAGTAGCCGGTATGGCTAGCGCAACAACAAGGTGACGTGCATGATGATGAAGAGGGTAGCCTAACATACGGCTGCGTGCCTCCGATTCTGCATCAAGTTCAAAGGTCCCGCTTAGTAACTCATCTAAAAAATCGCCTTTTAGACGCCATTCTGCTTGGGCTATCTCCCTGTCCTTACTGCAAGCTAAGGCGGCCAATGTTGAGGCATGCTGCAAAGCGATCATATCCCATTCCTGCCGGCATGTTTGCTGTTTGCGTAAGGTGATAGCGCCAAAGGTAAAACGAGCGGCTTCGATCGGATGGGTTAATTCGATAGAGGAGATGGATTCACAGTTTTGATCAGAGCGGACTTGACGGGAATCTTCCGTTGAGAGCATTTCAACAGTAGCAGGCCGACATGCCTGTGAGCACGTACGAACTAATTCATAGCCCAGTACGTCTGTTATAATCACTTCTCCTTGGGTAACGGCGGCTAATTCGTCTGCAATGGCAGAAAGACCCTCACCTAGCAAAGCTACATTTAACAATCGCTGATGAATTTGTTCCGAATAGCGAATCAGCTCAAATTGACGATTCACAATCGGCTGAAGAATGGCTTTTGTGATGGTAGAGAAATTAAGCTCTGTGGGAATCTCAATTAAAGGGAGTCCATACTGATTCGCTTGTTGAACAAAAAGCGCTGGAATTTCACGTAAATAAAATCCGGTATGAATAGCAACTCCACTCAATCCTCGAGCTGCCAGTGAAGGTATGAACTGATCGTATTTATCCGTGTTTATCTCCAAACCAAAACCAGTGGTAATAAGAAATTCCCCTGCTTGCAAACGCTCCAAATCCTCTACAATTTCTACGATTGTGACCCATTGAATTGGATGATGTAATCCTGATTCCCCTGCTACCAATCTGGTTTGCACCATATCAGGTAACTGCATGGCTTCACGGATCGTTATAGACATGGGCTTCCCCACCTCTCTATTACTTTGAAAAACTCTACCCTTTACATGAACTAGCATTATACAAAATGTACAAAAAATTCTGTTTTTTATCCAGCGTTTTTTTGCCAGAAAGTAGAATGTCAGGAGGTTCTATATTCGATACGATGAGTAATAAAGTGGCGGTGAAAACGGAAGGAGCGAAGGGCATGGATAGCAAAACCGAACGAAAAAGCTATGTAATTAAACCTGAATGGGGCAAACAATATCCACGAATTTCTCATGGAAAAGGAATTTACTTATATGAAGAGAGCGGAAAGCGTTATATGGATGCTTGTTCAGGGGCTGTAACTGTGAGTATCGGGCATGCGATGGATGAAGTGGTCGATGCTATGAGACAGCAAGCTGAGAAGGTATCCTTTGCTTATCGCTCACACTTCAGTAGTGAAGCAGTGGAGGAGTTAGCGGATATTCTGGCTGCTTGGGCACCTGGCAATGTGAATTGGAGCTTTTTTGTCAGCAGTGGATCAGAGGCAACGGAGACTGCTCAAAAAATTGCAATTCAGTACTGGCAAGAACAGGGACGCATGACCAAAAATCGGATTTTATCACGCTGGATGAGCTATCACGGAATTACGATGGGAGCTTTATCCATGTCAGGACATGTGCTAAGACGCAAGCGTTTCGTACCGTTATTGGCAGATTACCCGTGTATATCGGCACCCTATCCCTATCGAAATCAGCAGGGACTTGACAGTGATGCATATGCACGTCAGGCTGCGGATGAGTTAGAAGCGGCCATTATCAGAACGGGAGCAGAAAATGTTGCGGCCTTTATCGCAGAGCCGATTATTGGCGCTTCTGGAGGTGCTGTAGTACCGCCAGACGGCTATTTTGCTCGCATCCGTGAAATTTGTACGAAGCATCAAATTTTATTTATAGCCGACGAAGTCATGACAGGTGTGGGGCGTACTGGTAAAAACTTTGGAATTGATCATTGGCAGGTAACGCCTGATGTAATGACGTTGGGGAAAGGAATGAGTTCAGGATATACACCGATGGCAGCCACTATGGTGAGTGATTCCATCATGCAGACGATTGCAGAAGGCTCTGGCTCTATCATGGCAGGTCATACGTACAGCGCTAACCCTCAGTCAGCAGCGATCTGTGTGTCTGTGATACGTTACATGCAACAACATCAGCTAGTGAAAAAAGCTGAAGAGAATGGAAAGTATTTATTACAACACTTAAAACAAATAGAGCAGGAATTTGACATTGTTGGAGAGGCGCGTGGGAAAGGATTACTGTGTGGAATAGAATTTGTAAAGAACAAGCTGACTAAAGAGCCATTCGCACTCTCACATCAAGTAACCAATCGAATGATCCAGAGAGCGTTTGCAAAAGGATTGATGATTTACCCAGCTATTGGTGGTTTAGATGGAATAGCAGGCGATGCGGTCATTATTTCGCCCCCGCTTATTATTGAACAGCATGAAATTGATGAACTGATCCATCTGCTGCGTCAGACCTTACAGGAAGCCCAAGCAGAGTTCACGAAAGAGGGAATCTGGTAGAAAGGAGGAGCACATATGATATCACAATCAACCTGGAATAAAGAGATTTCATTAGAAGAAGCATTGGAGCATTTTCATGATGGGATGACATTGATGGTTGGTGGCTTCGGCGGGGTCGGCAATCCTCCTACCCTAATACAGGGACTTTTGGAAAAACAAATCAAAGGACTAACGCTGATTAGTAACGATACAGCTTTTCCTGATATTGGAGTCGGACGATTGATTACACAGCGTCGAGTAAGGAAGGTCGTTGCTTCTCACATTGGCTCTAATCCGAATGCTGGTGCCCAAATGACGGCAGGGGAGCTGGAGGTGGAATTTTGTCCACAAGGCATTTTGGCAGAAAGAGTTCGAGCAGGTGGAGTAGGTCTGGGAGGAATTTTATCTGACATCGGGATCGGTACAATTGCGGAAGAAGGGAAGCAGCAGGTGATAGTGGATGGAAAAACATTTTTAATTGAGACACCGCTAACCGCCCAAGTGGCTATCGTATCTGCTAAAAAGGCAGATCGATTTGGCAATCTTGTTTTTGATACAAGTGCGCGTAATTTTAACCCCTTGGTGGCCATGGCTGGAGATATCACGATCGTGGAAGCAGAAGAAATTGTTGAGATTGGAGAGCTTGATCCTGAAGAAATCGTGACACCAGGCGTGTTTGTAACCTATATCGTGCAAAGTGAAGGGGTGAATTGGCGATGGGCATGGGAGAAGTAACAAAAGAAAGTACGACGGAGAGTTATCGGGAGCGAATTGCTAGGCGTGCTGCTTTGGAGGTAAAAAGCGGTATGCTGATTAATCTAGGGATCGGTATCCCTACGCTTGTAGCAGATTTTATACCAGTAGAAAAATATGTTTTGTTTCATGCTGAGAATGGCATTGTAGGTACAGGTCCCACTCCCCAGAAAGGAGAAGAAAATCCGAATTTGTGCAACGCTGGAGGCTTTCCTGTTACTTTGATGCCCGGCGCTTCCTTTTTTGATAGTGCCACTGCTTTTGCTATCATTCGCAGAGGGTTGCTAGATATGACGATTCTTGGGGTGTTAGAGGTAAGCCAGCGTGGTGATATTGCCAATTGGATTGTTCCTGGAAAACGGGTTCCGGGGATGGGCGGAGCGATGGAATTAGCACAAAAGGCAAAGAAGGTTCTAGTTCTTACTACACATCTGGACAAAAATGGTCGCTCCAAGATTGTCCGTGAGTGCAAACTACCTCTGACCGCAAAAGGAAGTGCCGATATGATAATCACTGATATGGCAGTGATGGAGGTAAAAACGGATGGATTGCATTTATTGGAGGTTATGCATCCATACACCGTAGCAGATGTTATTGGTGCGACAGAAGCAGAGCTGTCATTTAGCGGAGAAGTAACCACTTTTTTCTAAGGGGGAGACTACCATGAGCGTAAGCCAGACACTAACATGGCAGGAACGAATTCGTGAGCAGCTACAGAAGGATCGAGCGGGTGCCATAGGCTTGTTGCAGGAATGGGTGCGTGAGGCTAGCGTACAAGGGCAGGAAGCGGGGATTCAGCAGAAAATAGCCAATCACCTGGTAGCGCTGGGACTTGAAGTCGATGTGTGGGAGATGACAGGTGACGAGCTTGAAAAGCTGGAGAAACATGCCTATTTTGTTTCACCGCGTACTGAATTTTCAGGTAGTCCGAACGTAGTAGGGGTATGGAAGGGTACGGGAGGAGGACGCTCTCTTATTCTCAATGGCCATGTTGATGTTGTGCCAGAAGGAGAGTTAAAACAATGGACACAGGAGCCGTTTAGTGGAGAAATTGTGGATGGAAAATTGTATGGCCGCGGGGTAACGGACATGAAAGGTGGAAATCTCGCGTCTCTCTTAGCTATTCAAACCCTCCAACAGCTTGGTGTACGTTTGAAGGGCGATGTTATCTTTCAAAGTGTTGTAGAAGAAGAAAGCGGCGGGGCTGGAACCTTATCCACCATTTTACGTGGGTATAAAGCGGACGCTGCTTTAATACCTGAGCCAACAAACCTGAAAATTTTTCCCAAGCAACAAGGCTCAATGTGGTTCCGCTTGTTCATACGAGGCAGATCGGCGCATGGAGGTACACGCTATGAAGGAGTTAGTGCCATCGAAAAAAGCATGACCGTAATCAGACAAATTCAGCGCTTAGAGCAAGAGAGAAATCAACGAATGTCAGACCCTTTATACGCGAAATTGCCTATACCGATCCCTATTAATCTAGGTGTAATACAAGGGGGAAAATGGCCATCATCTGTTTCAGATTTGGTTACAATAGAAGGACGTATGGGTGTAGCACCTGGAGAAGAAATGGAGATGGCCAAAATTGAAATGCAGGCTGCGTTACAAAAGCTTACAGAGGAAGATGAATGGTTTGTAGATCATCCTGTGGAGCTGGAATGGTACGGTGCCAGATGGGTGCCCGGAGAGGTAGAAATGGATCATCCATTGCTTGCACTATTGCAGGAGCTATATCCGTCTGTTTTTGGAGAGGCAGCGATCATAGAAGCATCGCCCTGGGGAACTGATGGAGGTCTATTAACGAAGCTGGCCGATACTCCTTCTATCATTATAGGACCAGGGGTAACCCAAGTTGCACATTATCCCGATGAGTTTATCGTCCTCGATGATATTTTTGCGTGTGCTGAGTTATTTGCACTGACGCTCATAGAGTGGTGTGAGCTAGCTGATTGAAAAGAAAACTAGTAAACTCATAATTTTTTTAAAAAAGGTGTTGCTATTTAATTTTTTATGTGCTATATTCTTTATGTAGCAACGCGGAGGGATACCGAAGTGGTCATAACGGGGCGGTCTTGAAAACCGTTAGGCGGCAACGTCACGGGGGTTCGAATCCCTCTCCCTCCGCCATACATAAAGAATAGCAAACCGATGAGCTGAGAGGTTCATCGGTTTTTTTGTCTGCTTATATAGAGGACGTGTCTAATAGCAAGAGTATATGTTCTCATGTAAATCACTACACGAGATGGATATAAACATACATGTATGAAAAATCCCGGTTCGTAGCCTTAGCAGGCGTGAACCGGGATTCTTACTCAGCAAGTAAAGTTTAGATAAACGAATATATTGGTGTTTACTGTGTTGATTTACCATCAGCAGCCTTCTGGATGTGTTGCTGAGCTAATTCGCCTAGATCTTTAATATTAATGGAGAAATTAAAATTCTTATAGTAGACAGTGGCTTTCGGATCGCCCTTTTTCCCCTCGATACGGATATTCGTCGTCTTGATTTCATAGCTTCCATCTTCGCGGAAATTGTAAGTGGCATCCTTAATTTCAGAATCAATTAAAGGTCTTACAGTAGATGTGAACACTTCATCGACACCATTTACCACCTGACGTCCCATGTTCACCACTTCAGTTGGTGTATAATTGAAACCAAAGACCAGAATAGCCCCGACGACCAGACTAAATAAAACAATTTTGTACAAGGCTTTTAGAAAAAAATTAAGCACAAACACTGCCAATAAGACTAGGATAAGAATCACCCAATAATCCTTAGCAAATGTAATGAGTTGGTCCATTGCTACAAAGTCACTCCTTCATGAAAGGGTAAGAACCATAAGAATAATGTAGGAACTTACCAAATTACGTATTTAGTCTATCATACACAATCTGATGAACGGATACAAACTTTGCAATCATTTTAGAAAAAAATAATAAAAAAATACTTGTCTTTTTAAATATGCTTTAGTATAATAATCCTTGCTGATGTATTTCGCGGGACGAAATTATTTTATACATAATGATTATCAGCTATTATATGGAGGGATACCGAAGTGGTCATAACGGGGCGGTCTTGAAAACCGTTAGGCGGCAACGTCACGGGGGTTCGAATCCCTCTCCCTCCGCCATATTGCTTACATGGGAAGCCGATGACTTGTTCATCGGCTTTTTTACTTTCATAAAAACAATTGGCTACGACTAGAACAAGATGGATAGGAGATGGATAATCTGTCTTAGGCTGCAATCGTTTGAAGCATTAAGATTACGGGTATCAATAATGTTAATAGAGTACATAACCAAGATCACACCAATGAAATATGAATGAGTAATCACTTTTTTCCAAAAATACCTTGACGGTCATCAAAAAGCAGAGTACACTAATCTCTGTACTGACTGGTCAGTTTATATGGGGGTACATATTAATGAGTAAAAAGAAGGATTTAATTTATGAAAGTGCCCTGCAAGCTTTTGCCCAATATGGCTATACGGATACAACGATGGATACGATTGCAGAATTTGCCCAGGTAGCTAAGGGTACGTTGTATTATCACTTTAAGACAAAGGAGGAGTTATTCTATTATGTAAATCAAAAGGGAGTGGAAATGCTGATGGAGTCCGTCAAAGGGGCGACGGAAGATAGCAGCTTAACGCCACAGGAACGTCTTTTACACGTACTAGATGAGCATTTGCGCTTCTTTTCGGATAACAGTGAGTTTTGTTTATTGCTGTTAAGCTTCTCCTCAGGAGATATAACACGAGATAATATGGTTCGAACATTATTAGGCAATTATTTTTCTTTAATGGAGAAATACCTGGCAAACATGCAGGAACAAGGCTTTATAAAAAGCGATATGGAAACGCAGACAGTGGTATCCGCTTTGTTTGGGAGTATTGGATTTGTGGTTCTTCGCAAGATGTTCCGCAATGAGCCAGTTTATACGCTAGAGACCAGAGATACATTGCTCATTCTATTTAAAGGGGCTCTGGGACTCGCTTAAATTGCGAATTGGAGTGGAAGGTTATGAGAGAGAATAAAAAGATGATGGTTGGTTTGGTTGGGTTTTTAGCAGCTATCGTACTTTTAGGTGGATACTTGCTTTTTTCTGAAAAAAATAGTTATGCTGGAGGTTCCGCGAAACAAGTAACTGCTGTTGTAGAAGGAACCGAAGTGGATTTAGCCTTCAAGGTTCCAGGAACCATTGACAAGATTGATGTTAAAGAGGGCGACAAAGTAGTTGAAGGTCAACTCTTAGCTGTGCTGGGAAGCGCTGAGATTGCAGCAAAACGCGATCAGGCAGCAGCAGCGTACCAATTAGCTCAAGCGAAATTGGAGCAGGCTAAAAAAGGAGTTTCCGTTACCAGTGGATCAAGCGATGCTACGGTAAAGCAGGCTCAGGCAGCTTTGCAAGCAGCTCAAGCTAATTTGCAAGCCAACAAAAATGGGGCTCGACCAGAAGAGATTGCGCAGCTAAAAGGAAAGCTTCAAGCAACCAAAACAGCACGCGATTTGGCTCAGACGAACATGAAACGTATGGAGGATTTATTAAAAGAAGGGGCTATTCCAAAAATTAAATTGGAAGAATCTCAGGCTGAATTTGAAAAATACTCCGCTGAATATACGGCAACACAAGAGCAATTAAACATGGCACAAAAAGGGGCTCGTCCAGAACAGATTGAAGCACTTACAGCTCAAGTAAACCAAGCGAATGCAGCATACCAAAATGCAATTGCCGGTCTTGGTCAGGTAGGATTGCGCGAATCTGATGTAAAATCAGCAGAAGCAGGCGTAAAACAAGCAAAAGGTGCTTTGGATGAAGCAGAGGCATACTTGCGTAATACACAAATGATTGCACCTGTTAGCGGTATTGTAAAATCTATTTCCTCACAAAAAGGGGAACTTGTAGCACAAGGCTCTTCTATCATGACAATTCAAGTGGAAAACGATAAATTTGTAAAAATGTATGTAGATGAAAACCAACTTGGCAACATAAAAGTAGGCGAGAAAACTACATTGTTTGTCCCAAGCTTAAATAAGGAAGTAAATGCGACTGTACAAATGGTGGCACCAGCAGCAGATTTTGCAACGAAGAAAGCAACACAAGAGCTAAACTCCCGTGATTTGCGAGCATTCCAAGTGAAATTGCAAGTGGAGGATATTGATGTACGCCCTGGCTTTACTGTCGAATGGCACCTAAAAGGGGCTGGCGCTCGTGAATAGCTTTTTGCAATTAATTGCTGACGAATGGCGATCTATTTATACGAATAAAACGATACGTAATATTGTGTTTCTTGTTCCATGTGTCTATATGCTCATGTTTGGATATTTGTATCAGGAAAAACGCGTGATGGAAATACCGACAGTGGTAGCAGACTTGGACCAAACAGAATTAACAAGAGAATTGATCAGAGCGATTGATAATGATCAAACGTTTTCAGTAACAAATGTAGTTACAACAGAAGAAGAGTTACAACATCTGATGACCTATGAAGAGGCGCAAGTTGGATTTATCATTCCAAAGGGCTTGACCGTCAATGCCAAATTGGGTAAGCCAACAGAGATTTTAAATCTGATTGATGGAAGTAACATGATGATCTCCAATACCTCTGTTCGCGCTGCGAGCTCTCTCGTGAAAACGATCTCTGGTGGAGTTACGTTAAAAAAGTTAGAGGCGAAAGGTGAATGGGGCAGTGCGGCAACAAACTTTGCGACAGGGATTGACTATCGCTATCGTATTCTGCATAACCCAGCCTTTAACTATCTGGCATTTATGATCTTTGGGTTGGCCGGAACTGTTTTGCAGCAGGTAGCATTCTTGAGTGTTTCTTTAAGCGTAACTCGCCAAAAAGAAGAAGGAACTTGGATGGATACCTTAAATGGAAATGGGTTTGTCAAAATTGCGTTAAGTAAAATAACGACCCATATGATCCTTGCCATGTTTAACTTTTTGCTAACATATGTATTGATCTTTAAATTCTTTGCTGTTACGTACTATGGAAGCTTGAGCTTACTTTTCCTAAGCGGATTTATTTTCAATCTAGCAGTAGTGTCTATTGGATTTGCTATTTCGTTTTTCTCTTCCAATATGCTACAAGCGACACAAACAGCTATGCTAATCGCAGTGCCATCATTTATGCTATCTGGATGGACTTGGCCAATTACTTCTATGCCAACAGCGATTGCGATCATAGCAAAATCCTTGCCGCTCACATATTTCCTACATTCCGTACGAGAAATTATCAGCAAAGGACACGGCTGGGAATTTGTTAGCACCGATAATCTTATATTGCTCTTTATGATTGTTGTTGCGCTATTTGTGGCATTTGTTACGTACATGTATCAAAAGAAATATACTAGAAAAAACTATCAATCTAATTCAGAAACTGTGTTATAAAATAAAAACTTCTTGTAACTCCGGGGCAGTTTTTTTACAATAAACGTAAATCTTTATATCTGTTGCCCTAAGGAGGATTCTCTATGTCAGACGCTCATGTAAAACAGTTATGCGAAGATACCTTTATGCGGTTGAAGAAGGTTAGCATAGAAGTGGAGAGATTCCTAAATCAAACTACTTTAGCAGATTTGGTTGAAAGATCTGGAGATGCTGAGGAGTATGAAGCTTACTATGGTAGCTATCTTTCTGATTTACGTCGCTTGTTGGTTTATGCAGAGAATGCCTATGAGAAGTTGGGAATCTGTCTTCGACGTGCTCGCTTTAACGAGGAGTTTGCCGAAGAAGCCCTCTATCAGGTGTACCACACCTGTGTAATTAATTTTTACTATCCCAAAGGCGAGGTTTACGATGAGGATGGCAGGTACTCGTACACAGGGCAAGACTGCATTATTTTCCGCAAAGAGGTTACTCCTGAACTAGAGAGCCTAACATTAGGATTATCTCGAATTTTTGAGCCTCTACGTGATGAATTGCAGTACTACGAAACAGATTACATTACGAAAAAGCGGATGCAACCGAGCAATTAACAGGAGAATGGGTTTACAAGTATTTATTTTATAACGGCATTATATCTAGGTGGGGACCTTTCATTTTGAAGGGTCTCTTTTTTCTCTGCTAATATGTTGTATGCTTTCTTTTTCTATTATACAAATAAATCAGAAAATTGAAAGGGAGTATATGTACAAAAAGTGTCAATTTTTTTGACTTTTTTGTGACTTGTTACAAAAATTTACAAAATGAATTGATTTCATCCTTATAAAAAATAGGCTTTCCAAAAATTTTAATGGAACTGTAGCATGTAAGACAACATCTATCCCATTTGAGGAAAGCCTATTTTTCCATAGGGTCTACATCAGTACAGGAAGTTTTAACGAAGCAACCGCTTGATCTACCTGTTGTAGATAGGTTTCTCGAATAGCTTCCTCCACATACGGTACTTCTGCGAAATTATGATAGATAACTGGTTCAAATCCTGAGAATCGCAAAATACCATCTACGACCTGTTTTTTAACAACCTCATCTAGACCACTTGCCTGCATTTCCTGCTGTGATTCTCGTGTAGTTGTAAAAACTAGGGCTTGTTTCCCCGTTAACAAACCAACAGGCCCATTTTTTTCATATTTAAAAGCAAACCCATCTGAAAAGATACGATCAATGTAACCTTTTAAAATGGCTGGTTGTGACCACCACCAAACAGGATAAATCATAATCAATAGATCAGATTCCGATAAAATGGTTTGTTCCTCTTCGATGGCTTTTGGCACTTGCTCTGATTCCAATGCCTGCATATCAGCGGGAGAAAAAATGGGTGAAAATTTTTGTTCATATAAATTACGTAAGGTTGGGGTGATACCATGCTTATGCAGGCTTTCTGTCACTTGCTGCAAGATAGCGTGATTAAAGCTTTTCGTTCCAGGATGAGCAAACAAAATGACGGCTTTCACTAACCTCGTCCTCCTTTTAGATGGGGATATACCTTATTGCTGGTGGGTACGAAATGATTGTAAATAGCGACCCAGCAGTAACTCTAAAAAACGCTGAAAGCCAGAAGCTGGAGCCTGGTTCTCAGTGGAAGGCGTAGCTGCGGGAGAAATTAGAGGTGCTGTTTCTTGTCCCACTTGACTTTCCTGTAGCGCTTTTTTTACATTGATATATCCGTACCCATATAATGAATCTCGACCTGGTGCGCCTAAGTCTGTTGCTGTCTTTTCTAGAATTTGTCTGACCTGTTTATTGCTAAGAGAGGGATTAACAGAACGGATTAAACTGGCCACCGCTGCGACATGAGGGCAAGCCATCGACGTGCCTGAGAGTGCCGCATAGTCTTTGTAGATATAGGTACTAGGAATATCTACTCCTGGGGCAACGACACTAACCGTTTTTCCATAATTAGAGAACTCTGCTAGATTCTCATCCTGATCGACGGCTGAAACCCCAATTACTTCTGGAAAAGCAGCAGGATAGCTTGGTTGCTCGCTTGCATCGTTTCCAGTGGCAGCTACAAGTACTACATCATTTTGATCGGCATACGTACATGCTGCCTTTAAGGCTGCGGAGGACACATAGTTTCCCACACTTAAATTAATGATAGAAGCCCCATGGTCAACAGCCCACTCGATTCCCTGAGCAATGTCGATAGCACTACCACTACCGTCTGCTCCAATTGCTTTAATAGGCATAATCTTACTTTTCCAAGAGATACCGGCGATCCCATCCTGATTATTGGTACGGGCGGCGATAATTCCCGCTACGTGCGTTCCATGACCATTATCATCTTGTGGGCGCTTACTACCGTTTAATACATTGTATCCATTCACCAATTTTCCTTTGAACTCAGGGTGGGTCAAGTCAACCCCTGTATCTACCACGGCTACAATGACCTGACTGGAGCCTTCAGTTATTTCCCAGCTTTGTTCCATACCTAGCTGGTTAAGATTCCATTGATAGCGTTTGTAGTAGGTATCATTAGGTTGTTTATTTGGCAGCAGTAAATAATTGGGTTCCGCATAGACAGAGTCTGGATGTTCAGCAAAATACCTCATCAGTTGTTCAGTAGAAAGCGTGCGGGATTTAATAATCATTGCCTTTTTAAAGTCCCGTTTTACATATCCGTCAACCTTGCGTAGCATTTTTTGTAAATCTTGATTGGAAGGACGAGGAGTGAAGTGAACCACTACCTCTCGCTCTACATAATGGCTCTTATCCTTTTTGTTGTGATGAATGGTCTTGATATGCTGTCGACGCTCCATATCTCGACGCATGTCCCGGACTTGCTCAACATAGTTAATTTTGGGAACCCCTGCTTGATCTTGAGTTACAGTCGGCGGTTCTTTTTTGTTTTCCAAAGTTCGTGAGGTAGGGGATTTCACTGCTTGCGGCATTTGTTTTCCCGGAGTGAGCCAGTTAGTTCCCGTAAACAAAACACCTGCTAAAAGGCCAACAAATAATAGTGTAAAGATGGTTTTCACTTAAACTCCTCCCCACATTAGATTATCTTTAGCCTGTACGTTTCCCCGTTCTTTATGACGGAAAATCTTAGTGGAGCAAATGGTTAAAAATAAAAGGGACAAAGCAAAATAGAAGAGGAACGGTAAATGATATAAGGAGGTATGTAAGGTGGAAAAGCAAAACAATAAGGGTAACAATAAGCAGGCTTCAAGTGATCAGTATGTTACAAAATCATATGGTATCAATGATTACCAAAGTAATGACATACAAAGTAAAGGGTTAGCCGTGACGCATGAGCAGGTAAGTGATTCCTATGCGCTAGGGACTGTTGACGGGACAAACATCCGTGAAGAGGATAGTGAGGCAAGCGTCCGAACAGAGTAAAAAATACAGGCATCTCCTAATCGTTACATGATTTTTAGGGGATGCCTATCTTACCTATTCGTAATTATAGCTAAATCCACCGCTGTGAAAGATACTGTTTACCTAGCCATAGATATTGTGAGTATTTAGTTTAGCTGCTATTGATCCGTTTGGTTCTTGATAAAGAGGACATTTTGGCTCCTTCACTCACCTAAATAAAGCGGGGTGTGTAACCTAATCATCTCAAGGGAATGAGGTAAGAAACTAGAGCTTCCTGTCATGACAATTGGTGCTTTAATCATGGGTAGCGTTGATTTATCTAAAATGTTAGAATAATCAAAAGGTTAAGAGGAATTGATTCGTACATGGAGAAATATGTATGTCGGAAAGTCTTCTCAGTACATGAACCTAGAGAATCGGAGAGTGAAGAATATGAAAGTTGAAAGCATTCCAGCAACCCAAGAAAATAGTAACCTTAAAGATTACGATCGCACTTATGAAACCTTTCAATGGGCAGATGTAGAGAAACAATTCAGTTGGTACGAGACAGGCAAGGTTAACATGGCCTATGAGGCTATTGATCGTCATGCTCATTCAGAAAAGAAAGATAAAATAGCGCTTGTCTATAGTGATTCTACACGAGAAGAAAGCTATACCTACACTGAATTAAGCAGGCTTTCCAACCGTTTTGCTAACGTACTTCATGATTTGGGAGTAAATAAAGGAGATCGCGTATTTATTTTCATGCCACGTACTCCAGAGCTTTATGTAAGCTTATTGGGGATTTTAAAGAATGGGGCTATTGTAGGCCCGTTATTTGAAGCCTTTATGGAGGCGGCTGTTCGAGATCGACTAGCAGATAGTAAAGCAGTAGCTATCGTGACAACTCCTACCTTACTACCGCGTATTCCAGTTAAGGAGCTACCTCATCTCAAGCATGTTATTGTAGTGGGAGCGAAAGGAGAGGCAACTGACGGACAAGTAAGCTATGAGAAACAAATGGAACAAGCTTCCGATGAATTCGATATGGTTTGGCTAGATCGAGAAGACGGAATGATTTTACACTATACATCAGGTTCTACTGGAAAACCAAAGGGCGTATTGCATGTGCACAATGCAATGATTCAGCATTACCAAACAGGAAAATGGGTACTGGATTTAAAAGATGATGATGTATACTGGTGTACCGCCGACCCAGGCTGGGTGACTGGGACATCTTATGGTATCTTTTCGCCTTGGCTCAATGGTGTAACCAATGTTGTCCGCGGTGGCCGATTCACACCAGATGACTGGTATAGGACGCTGGAAAAAAATAAAATTACCGTCTGGTATAGTGCACCAACTGCTTTTCGCATGCTGATGGGAGCGGGGGATGAATTAGTTCAAAAATACGATCTTACCTCTTTACGTCATATCTTGAGTGTAGGCGAGCCGCTTAATCCTGAGGTTGTGTATTGGGGTATGAAGGTTTTTGAAAAACGTATCCATGATAATTGGTGGATGACAGAAACAGGTGGGCAATTAATCTCCAATTATCCAAGTATGCCGATTAAGCCAGGTTCCATGGGTAAACCAGTACCGGGCGTCTATGCGACCATTTTGGATAATCAAGGAAATGAACTACCGCCCAATCGCATGGGGAATTTGGCTATTAAAGCAGGCTGGCCGTCTATGATGCGAGCTATCTGGAAAAATCCCGCCAAGTATGAAGAGTATTTTCATATGCCTGGATGGTATATTTCAGGCGATTCTGCTTATAAGGATGAGGAAGGCTATTTCTGGTTCCAGGGGCGTATTGACGATGTAATCAATACTTCTGGTGAACGCGTTGGACCATTTGAAGTCGAAAGTAAATTGGTTGAACACCCTGCAGTTGCTGAAGCTGGAGTTATTGGGAAACCTGATCCTGTGCGTGGAGAAGTAATTAAGGCTTTTATTGCTCTGCGTGACGGGTATGAGCCCAGTGATGAGCTGATGGATGACATTAAGCGATTTGTCAAAGAAGGATTGGCAGCACATGCATCACCTCGTGAGATTGAGTTCCGTGATAAGCTTCCAAAAACACGTTCTGGTAAAATCATGCGTCGAGTGCTTAAAGCGTGGGAGCTGGGGCTGCCGACCGGAGATTTATCTACGATGGAAGACTAAAGGCAAATGCCAACAAGCGGTCGAATGGAATCGGCTGCTTGTTTATTTTCAGATATAAATGAAAATTCAGGTTGTTGAAGAAAAATTACTTGCAAAATAGAGCTATCTTCGCCTACTTTTATTATAAATACTTATCATATAAGAGAGTAGGTAAATCCGTGTGAAAGTAAACCTCATCAAGCAGAGCCTGCCCCCTGAAACAGACAAAAAACAGATTAAACCAGAGAGTCATCCCGTTATTGCTATACCATTTGTACATTCGAGAGCGATGTACACGGCTATTTTACTGCTTCATATCTTTGTTATTTGGTTTGCATTGCAACTAGACCCTGTTCATCCTAGAGAAGTTACCTATCCTTTGATTGCCTTGCATTTTATGACGATTGTTATGGGAATATGGATTTCTATTCAGCCATATGAGCATCGAAGGCAGGTTTTAAGCCTACTGTTCCATGCATATTATGGTTTTCTTACATCAGTTGATTTATTATTTATTTCCGGCAAGCTTATACATATCTTTTTTCATGTTAGAGAGTGGTGGGTGTACGCCATACTTGGCGTTATTTATATAGGAGCTGGTCTGGAAATAGCTACGGCTGGCAAGTGGCGCTTAATCCTATCAGTTCAGCAACGCGAATGTTCTTACAAGAAAAAAATAACAGCAGAAGAACCAAGGAAAAGAGAAAAACATTTTACAAATGCAGCGCTTATTATTTTATTTCCATTAGCTCTCTTATTTGTTTTACCTTCCGCAACAACAAGACAGATTAGCATGGTATTGCTTCTGTTTGTCACAGCGTTGTTATTTTTATTATTTGTACGCCAGTTGTCTCTCTATAAAACGGCTCGCAAGCATCCGGCTTGGATCGTGTACCAAATTCAGAGAAAGCAGCGGCGAAAATCAGTAGGCGGCTAAACCTGACAGTTGGGTGATATAGCTTTCTTCTGTTATACTAAATAGGAATAGACAGAAGATTGATACATAGAGCGGGGGATCGGAGTGAAGAAACCATCTATAGCTATGACAATTGCAGGTTCCGATAGTGGCGGTGGAGCTGGAATACAGGCTGATCTTAAAACCTTCCATCAAAGAGGAGTTTATGGCACCAGTGCTCTTACTGCTATTACCGCTCAAAATACACAGGGTGTTCACGGTGTTCATGTAATGATCCCAGAGTTTGTTGCTGATCAAATCAGAGCAGTATTAGATGATTTGCCTGCTGATGCTGTTAAGACAGGCATGCTAGCTAATGCTTCAATTATTCAAGCGGTAGGGGAACAACTTCGCAAGCATCAAGCAACCAAATTGGTAATTGATCCAGTTATGGTGGCTAAAGGCGGTGCCAAGTTACTTCAGGATGAAGCGATTCAAGCGCTTTTGACTCAGCTTCTCCCCCAAGCTCATATTATTACTCCTAATTTACCGGAAGCTGAGGTTTTAGTGGGGAGAACAATTCAAAATGTAGCTGATATGAAGGAAGCAGCAAAATATCTCCACGAATATGGAGTGGCTCACGTAGTAATGAAAGGTGGTCATATGCTTGATCACCAACTGACTGATCTATTATTTGATGGTCAATATTTTCATGAAGTTGAGCATGAACGAATTAATACTCGACATACTCATGGAACAGGTTGTACATTCTCAGCATGCCTTACAGCCGAATTAGCTAAAGGAGCTGATGCTGTAACCGCTTTTCATACCGCACAACAATTTATCGTAATAGCTATTCAAACGGCACCAAATCTTGGCTCTGGTCATGGGCCAACAAACCACTGGGTTCAGCTCCCACTCTAAGTTGCCTCTTATGGAAAACCTCTCTCGTTGTATGAGTGCGATTTCACAAAATCATGCAGATAAATTTTAACGGGAGAGGTGCTTTATTAGACAGGACGCATATGATAGTAGAATAACTATACTGTTTTTTTGCCTTTTCCTGAATAGCAATATCTATAGATGTAAGCGTTTTCGTTAATTAAGGAAGGAGTGATGCTTCATGTGGGTTAAATGGGTAAGTATACACCAGTCGTATGGTCTACCGAGAGCAGCTGAGGATTATCGGCAGAGATTAAAGCTGGCTCATATCCGAAGTAGAATTACGTCCAAAAAGAGCGGAGCCACCTTCATTTATAATCTTCAGGTTCCTATTGGAGAAAAAGACAGAGCATTGCAGGTGCTTCATACTATGAAAAAAGAGATGCAATTATAATACCCAATATTCCCCTTGCTACTGATGTATTTAACACGGAAATGCTAGTAGTAAGAGGAGGGATAGCATGACTACTCAGATGCTGGAAAGACCATCCACTGCAAAACAGGTCTTTGGAAATCAGACAGGGGGGAATGGCACAACAGGCCCAACTCGATACTTTGAGCCTGATTTGGTTTATTTTGAACCAGATGCGCTTTCCTTTCCACTTGGGAAACAATTGTATGAGAAATACCAGAAATCCGATATTCCTATTAAAATGACAACAAGCCACAATCAGGTGCGTGGAATTCCGGGGGATACGGAACTGCAACAATACCGCAATGCCAAACGTACTTTGGTGGTTGGAGTCAAAAAAACGCTTAAATTCGAACAGTCAAAGCCGTCTGCTGAATATGCGCTTCCTCTGGCGACGGGGTGTGCTGCACACTGTCATTATTGCTATCTAAACACAAATGTAGGTACAAAGCCATATGTTCGCGTCTATGTTAATACAGACGAAATTTTAGCAAAGGCCGAAGCGTATATTCAGGAGCGAGTACCAGAGATAACTCGATTTGAAGCGGCTTGTACATCAGATCCGATCAATATTGAGCATCTAACAGGAAATCTAAAAAAAGCGATTGAATTTATGGGAAAGCAGCCATTGGGGCGCTTGCGCTTCGTAACTAAGTTCCATCAGGTTGACTCCTTACTGGATGCAAAGCATAACAAGCATACTCGTTTTCGGTTTAGCATGAATGCAGATTATGTCATACGAAATTTTGAACCGGGAACCTCTTCCTTTGAACAGCGAATTGAGGCAGCGGGAAAGGTCTCGATGGCAGGTTATCCGCTCGGTTTTATTATTGCACCACTGTACTGGTTTGATGGATGGGAAGCAGGATATACAGATTTGTTGGAACGTCTCAGCTCACGACTAGATGATGAAGCAAAAAAGGATATCACTTTTGAATTGATACAGCACCGATTTACGAAAATAGCTAAAGGCTTAATTCTAAAGAGATACCCAAAAACAAAATTAATCATGAATGAGGAAGAACGAAAATACAAATGGGGAAAGTATGGGAAAGGTAAGTATATCTATCCTGATATTCAAGCCAATGCATTAAAGACACATATGCAAAAAGAGATTGCACGGCTCTTTCCGGATGCTAAGATTGAATATTTTACCTGACCTTTTATTAACAAAAAAGATCGTGCGGATATCGTCTCGCATGATCTTTTTGTATGTACAGTGACATGTTTATATAACCAAAATTTATGGTAGGAATGAAAATAAATTACTAGACAGATAGCGTTCTCCACTGTCTGCACAAATAGCAAGTACTTTTTTTTCGGGGCCCAATTGTTTGGCTACCTGCAAGGCTGCATAAACTGCTGCACCGGAAGAGGGTCCGACTAGGATTGCCTCTTGTGAAGCAAGCTTGCGTGTCGTTTCAATAGCTTGCTCATCGGTTATATGAATGATTTCATCGTATACTTGTTGATTGAGAATGGGAGGGATAAAACCTGGACTTGTGCCTACAATTTGATGGGGACCTGGCTTTCCACCTGCTAATACTGGTGATCCAGAGGGTTCTACTACAGCTATGTGCAGATCTGGGTAATGCTGACGTAATACTTCACCGCATCCAGTAATGGTTCCACCTGTACCTGCCGTTGCCACAAATCCATCAAGCGAGCTTCCCATCTGTTCGATTATCTCTAAAGCAGTGGTATTCCGATGAATATCTGGATTTGAGGCATTCTCGAACTGCATAGGGATAAAGCTGTTTGAAATACTAACGGCTAATTCCTTAGCTTTGCGAATGGCACCCGGCATTTTTTCGTCGCCAGGGGTGAGAATGACCTCAGCTCCATAAGCACGTAACAGTTGAATGCGTTCGCGGGTCATTGTATCTGGCATAACAATTATGCAACGGTATCCTTTAGCGGCACATGCCATTGCTAAACCGATGCCTGTATTGCCGCTGGTTGGTTCAATGACGGTAGAACCGACTAAAAGATTGCCTGCCTTTTCCGCTTGTACAAGCATATGATAGGCTGCTCGGTCTTTCACACTGCCGCTCGGGTTGTATTTTTCTAGTTTTACAAAGACCTGTGCCATGTCTTGGCTTATCAATCGTTGTAGCTGGACAATCGGAGTGTGACCGATTAAATCAGCCATGGTTTGAGCAACACGCATGTACGATTCCTCCCTGTGGCTTTATTTTCATTGTTTCTTGTTAATTACATAATAACATATCGGAATTGTGTGCATAATAATTGGCTGCCTACTTCAATATGTTTTTCCTTTCGACAAATGATCGTTTCACATGGTAAAATGATATTCGTTTTGGTCTTACTGGGAGGGGTACAGATACGCATGAAATCCATTTTTATTACAGTGGAAGGCCCGATTGGGGTAGGGAAAACCTCTTTGTCAAAGGCGATTAGCAGGCAGTGGGGCTTGGAGCTTTTGGAAGAGATTGTGTACGAGAATCCATTTTTGGACAAGTTCTACGAAAATATTTCGGAATGGAGCTTCCAGACTGAGATGTTCTTTCTTTGCAATCGCTATAAACAATTACAAGATATAGCAAAACGGCTACATAATGGGTACTCTGTTGTGGCTGATTATAATATTTTTAAGAATACAATATTTGCTAAACGGACATTGAGTGAAGATAATTTACCAAAGTACCAGCAAATTTATGGCATCCTGACTAGTGATATTCCTCAAGCTAATTTAGTTATTTATTTAAAAGCTTCTGTCGAAACGGCGATGCAACGGATTGCACTACGTGGTCGAGGGATGGAACAAATGATTGAACGGTCTTATATGGAGAATTTGATCTCGGATTATGAGGAATTTATGCACCAATTTCAATTGATGCATCCAACAATCCCTGTATTGACTATTGAATGTGATCAACTAGATTATGTACACCAAAAAGAAGATTTGGACTATGTTATAAAGCGTGTCGCACAATTTTTACCTAGCAATCTAACTAAACAGCGATAAGGAGTTTATCATGTCGGTTTTTCAAACAAATGAATTGCGTGAAAAGTATCAAATTCCAAGTGATGCGGTTATTACCATTGCTGGGATGGTGGGTGTAGGCAAGTCAACGTTTACGAAAGCGCTAGCTGAATTGCTTGGATTCCGTGTTTCTTATGAAAAAGTTGACAATAATCCTTATTTGGATCGATTTTATGATGATTTATCGCGGTGGGGCTTTCATTTACAAATCTTTTTCCTTGCAGAACGCTTTAAGGAACAAAAACGTATCTTTGACTACGGTGGTGGATTTGTCCAGGACCGTTCTATTTATGAAGATACAGGCATCTTTGCTAAGATGCTGCATGATCAGGGAAATATGACAGATGAGGATTATCAGACCTATACTCAATTATTTGAAGCAATGGTGATGACACCTTATTTTCCGCATCCAGATGTGCTGATTTCTCTAGAGGGTAGCTTTGAGGATATCATTGATCGCATTCAGGAACGCGGTCGACCAATGGAACAACAAACTCCGCTTCGTTACTGGAAGGATCTGTATGCTAGGTATGACGAGTGGATTACTAATTTTACATCTTGTCCGGTATTGCGTGTTAATATCAATGAATACGATGTGCTGGATGATATCAACTCTGTAGAGGTGGTATTGGCACGTTTGTCTGATAAAATTAATACAGCTCGTCACTACCGACGCTAGTTGTTCCGACGGCTTTGCTGAACAGAATAAGCAAAGCCGTCGTTTTGCTACATTGATTTAGATTGATCCTGCTTTAGGCTTCGATCATTTAGGAGTAAGAGGTTACTTGCAATGGAAGAACGTAAACCTAAAGTTTTCTGCAAACAGGTAAATGTAAAATCTACGAACCGGGGTATGATATAATAACCGAAGTAGTTACAAATGTAACAGACGAAATGAGAATCAAAAGGGGTAGAGAGCATGGGAGACGCTTGGTTTGAAAAAAGCTTCCGAGAAGACTATCTGCTGGTATATCAGCATCGAGACGAGGCTTCTGCGGATCAAGAAATACATAACTTATTGGAACGATTGCCTATTAAGAGTGAGGGAAGAGTTCTAGACTTATGCTGTGGAAGCGGTCGACACTCGCGAGCCCTTGCCAAACGTGGTTATGAGGTAGTGGGAGTTGATTTATCTTCTGTGCTGTTAGAGCAGGCGGAGCTACTTAATGACGAAAAGCAGGTTACGTATTATCAATATGATATGAGAGACATTCCGTTTGAGTCGGAATTTGATATTGTTGTTAATTTGTTTACGAGCTTTGGATATTTCTCTGATGATCAAGAGAGCGCTCAGGTTATTAAAAATATGGCGAAAGCTTTACGCTCGGGTGGAGAAGTTGTGATTGATTACCTTAACCCTAGCTATGTAAAAGCACATCTGGTTCCACAATCTGAACGAGAAGCAAATGGCTTATTGATTACAGAACGTCGTCGTCTTGAAGATGGTTTTGTAAAAAAAGAGATTACAATCCACGACGTTGAAGCGAGAGAGCCGCGTATCTATCAGGAACAGGTAAGATTATTTGAATTGGAACAGATGATGGGAATGCTAGAGGATGCTGGATTTATCCAGATTCAGGTCTTTGGTGACTATGCCTTTAAACCTTACGACAAGGCAAGCTCTCCGCGTATGATTTTTCACGCGGTAAAAAAGTAAAGTCGAAAAAAGGAAACGTTTACAAATAAAAAAGGCTTTTCAAAAGAGTGCTATAGCGGGTAAGCTAACAGGTAAAGTGCTGCTCTCTCAGATTAATAAGGAGGTAACTATGGATATTCATAACCATGCTGCCCTAATGGAAATACTAGAAAAAGCATATGTAAATCAGCAAGTGCAGATAACATATACAGATTGGGAAGGCGACGAGCAAGAAGACGAGGTAGTAACTACCTTTCGTGGGACTTTGCTAGAGGTGAGTCTAGTCGATAATGAGTTCGAGGAAAAAGATTTGGCCCTTCGCTTCTTAGAAGATGACGATGAGGTGGAGCTCTTAATGGAAATCCCAGCAGACGAACAAGATCTTGGTGTGAGTGAAGAACAACTAGTACGTATTTTCGGTACAGAGGCGGAGCTTGTTCTAGCAAAATGAGAAATGTTGAAACCTACGGATATTACGGTACGACTGAGCGGATGTCTCAGAAAGAATCGTACCATTTGCATAAATATGTAAAGAGGAAGAAAAACCGCCTTGTGCAAAAAGGGCATTTCTACATTGATGTAGATGCCCTGCAAAGGCCGTGTCATCTAGATTGCTTCAATTGTCATATTGTTCATCGTGAAACGTGTTGCGAGAATGGACAACCGTATGCTGTACAGGACTGGCAGTTTTCAATTATTGAAGCAGAAAGTCGCTCTGTTGCTGCCGCCTATCTGAACGGGCGATCACAACAAAGGGTTATGGAGCATGGTTGCTTTGAATCGGCTGAACCAGGAGTCGTACGTATGGAAAAAGGCTCCTGTCTATTCTATGGACAAGTAGATGGACAGCGCTGCTGTTTGCTTCATGCTCATGGGCTGCGCGAGCAAAAGGATGTGTATTCCATAAAACCGTTTAGCTGTCAGCTATACCCGATTGATTTAGTGATGATGGACAATGAACACATCCTAATAACTGCTTTAACGGAAGAGACAGCAGCCTTTTCACGCTGGGGACATGAATATTTGGACATATTCTACTGTGCTAACAAGGAAAAACGTAAACAAGCAACGCACATTGAAGAACACCTTTTTTCATTAGATGGATATCAGCCTGCTTATATCTGGGGCCGAGAGCTTATCGAACGCTCTTTTGGTGAGGAAGCGTATCAGGCGGTTATCGAAGCCATATATCAGTACAGCTAGAGAGGGAGAAACTGCTATGGACATGGAGTTAAAAGGAAAGACGGTCAAAGAATCGCGTACGGTGAAAGCATCGCTTATCTTACCTTCAGATACCAATCATCATGGTACCATTTTTGGCGGGACAATTATGTCTTATGTTGATGAAGTGAGCGCTATTGCGGCAATGCGCCATTCACGCAAGCCAGTTGTAACAGCTTCGATTGATTCGGTTGACTTTATCGTACCCGCAAAGCTGGGCTTCTCAGTATGTGTGGACGCGTTCGTTACTTCGACGGGGCGTACATCCATTGAAGTCTTTGTTAAAATCATCAGCGAGAATTTGCAAACTGGAGAACGTCAATTAACCGCTACTTCGTTTGTTACTTTTGTCGCTTTAGATGAAAATGGAAAACCAACTCCTGTACCACCAATCATTCCAGAGACGGAAGAAGAAATTTATCTCTACCAAACGGCACCACAACGAATAAAAATGCGTAGGGAACGTCGGAATGCAACTCAACAGTTTTACGATTCATTAGATATTACGAAGGATATCTAGCAACAAAGAGAAGCCTAATCCTTAAAGCGAATACAGCTAGGGATTGGGCTTTTTTTGCATGAGACTTAAAAAATAAAATAAATACCAAAAAATACTAGGGAAAAGGGAAAAAAAGCAGAATAAGTAAAATAGCTAACGTGAAGAAATAGCACCTATGGGATAGTACGTAACAAATATTCCACCCATAGGAGGTGAGTCAGCCATTGCAGGCTGAGAAAAATGGGTATCAAACAAACAATAGGTACCAATTATCATAATTCACTCATCAGACTATCTGAAAATTTCGATCCCGTTATGCACAGGTTCCGTAAAAGCTATGAGGATACTCAGAACCAAGGCTGGATTATACCACTGGTATTAAAGCTTGTCCCAGATGTTGGAAAAATGATGGAAGCCGTGAAAAATTTGGACTCAGAAGGAATTGTTAAATCGTTAAGCTCAGCAATACCAAGTGTTGGTATTATTGGAATTCCTTTTGCAGTTCCCTATTTAGGAGTGTCATCTGCATTAGGCTTTGGAATATCAGGGTTAATTTTATTTATTTCATTAAGTAGATACCTTTGGTTAATGACGCAACTAGATAGTACTCATTTTCATATAGGAGCGTATCGGTTTTTAAAAAGAAGAGAGTATGATCTTTTTACAGGGAGCTTTTTGTTTTCGGATTTCTCCTTTAAAGGCTTGTTATATCTTGTCAATCATTCTCTAAATGGAGAAGAAGAATTAAACAAAACGTTTGAAAGACTAAAAAACGAATTTGATAGCTTTACATTTGCTCATCAAGCAAGGTATGAGGAAAAAGAATCCCATCTTTTAAAACAAAACAATGAGCTAGAAGCAGAATTATTACGGCAAAAAGAGGTTATAAACTCGATTATTGCAAAAGCAGATCAATCTCTTCATCAGCTATATGATGAACTAAGCGAGGCAAACTTATCCTCTGAATACATGGCGGATTTACTTGACCGACTAATCACTATTTTATACCGATATCGGAATGGTCGGTTTTCTGTTTCTGACTTGAAATTAATTGCAGACTTTACGATTTATAAGGTAGAAGGAGGACACCTCTTAAAAATTGCTGATGAGGGCACAAGTGGTCATAGCCTAGGGGTGATCAGCATGGACTCCAAGGAACATGCTACGTGGGCGGCTGTAGAGGTTGTTAAAACCAAATCTACTGACCCTCTTTTCAATGAACCTCGGAAAAACTATTATATTGCTTCTTATCTGATGAGAATGGGGCATAATGAGCTGTGGGTGTATAATCTTCATTTTCATCGAGACCGGAACAAAAAAGCGGTAGACTTGACAATTCGTGATATAATTGATAATAAATTACTGTTCAGATTGATCCATGTTCTATGTCTTTTACTGCAAAGCACTGGATTTCCCAAGAAGGAGGAGAGCTCAGATGACCACCTCTTATCAAGATGACACAGACCTACGAAGAATCGTATCCTTAACCCAAAATGAAATCAATCTAAAACGGCAAAAGACTGCTAAAGATATCATTCAGGGCTTTACTCTTATGGCGTCCCGTGTTGTAGAAGAAAATAATATACAAATTGCCGCGACACTTAGTGGATCAAAGCATACAGATTGAAGTGCACCCCTTAAA
>NZ_LSSO01000174.1:0-17229 GCF_001645205.1 Brevibacillus sp. SKDU10
ACCCCAATTTCTCATAAAATGGCTGGGCGTGTAACTGAGCCGAAAGCTTGAGTGTCGAGTCCCCTTGCTGGACAGCGATTTTTTCCAGCTGAATCATTAGTTCACGACCAAGGCCTGTCCCGCGAGTCTCTTGTTTAACAGCAACACGTTCAATTTTTCCCACTCCTTTTTCAGGAGAACGAAGGCGTCCAGTAGCTACCGGTTCGGTATCTCGGTAGGCTATAACGTGTATGGTTGGATCAGAGAGCTGATCGTGCTCATCAATTTCCAGATCTTCTGGTACCTGTTGTTCTTCTATAAAAACAACACGGCGCACATGCAATGCATCTTGCAATTCTTTGTCTGTGGTTACTTGGCGAATGGTATACATCTGACTTTCCTCCAAAATACAGTAAGAGTAATCTATTGTCTATAGATGATTAGATGATGTCAAGACATCTCAAATCTGTTTATAAAACAAACAAGGCCATAACGAGCACGGCCCTGTTTATCCAATCTCATTTGAAAATAACAAGCTAGGCTAATGGAAAGCTTCTTACAATCGACCACTTACCATCAACTTCTTCTTTTAGTAAATGTAGTTCTGTTATTTCAGAAGGAAGATCGAATTTCATCATGCCCAACTGATCGACAACATCCTTTAATTCAGACTCGCTTAAATCACGTCCTATGGTCAGATGAGGAACGAAGGCAAACTCTTCCTGATGATCGCCGAAGTATCTCATAATGCTGGCATGTAAGCTTTCAACAGCTTCTTTGTTCTGAAAGGATAGAAAAATAACGTTTGTAGTAGGATGAAACGTAGAAGCCCTGTGGAAATTAATAGAAAAAGATGAGGTTGATTTCGCGATGTCTTCCAATTGAGCGAACAAGGTAGCAATCTGCGTATCATCCGCTTCAAATGCCTCTTTTAACCGGATATATGGCTGAACCAAGGCATAGGCAGGGTCGTACCGTTTGCGGTATGAGTTAGCGACTTCTTGCACTTCTTTTGATGGGAAAAGTACGATACTATATTTCATGGAAAACCTCCTCCTCATATAAAATGCCCATTAAACGCTTTTCTCTATTTTAACAGAAAATTCTTACGGTGTATAATGTTGCAGTTGTCTTGTATATACTTACCTTTTTCAGGAAACCCTACTGGAAAAGGGGGTGATACATATGAAAAGTGCTGTTTTGATGACGTATGCTTTTTTAGGAATTGCCATGCTACTTGTACTGCTCTTTACGATGCTTTGGGCTATTCTTAAAAGCGACAAAACCGTTATAACCAATGGAGCTGCCCGCTCTCAATTACGCGACCCGACAGATCCTGCCACTAGAGAATAGAGCTATCATTTGGGCTTATCTATCTTCTTTGCTACGAGTAAAAATAACGAATAATCTGGGGCAGATGGGCTTGCCAATGCTCCCATGTATGGTCGCCTTCGCTTATTTCTAAGTGAAAGGTGGCCTTTTTTTGTTGCAATAATTCTACAAAGCGTTGGTGTGGGGTAAATAGATCAATCGTTCCGTAGCTTGTAGAGACAGCCGTTTCTTTGGTACCAATCTCCAGATAAAGAGATAATTGCTCAAAGGACTGGCTATTTGCCGCTACGTTATAAAAGGATTCATACAGGGCTCCTGACTGGGAGGCTACATTGCCAAATGTATGAGGATAACGGATAGCGGCCGCTAAGGAAACCGTACCACCTAGTGAATCACCGATCAGTGTCCGTCCACCACTTAATGGCTCTGTAGCAAAGTGTTTATCCATATACGGTGCTACTTCTTCTGCCATGAAACGTATATAGGCATCAAATTCCTCGCCATCAGGATGATAGCGTGAGCGTCTTTTTTCCTTTTCAACGGGAATAAACACAACGATGAGATTCTGAATCTCCCTTTTATCCAGCATACTGTCAAGCAAACCTGGCAGGCGTCCCAAGCTCAAGTAATCCCCTCCATCCTGAGCGTATAAGACTGGATAAGAATACAGCTGTGAATAAAAGGGGGGCGTATAAATAAGTAGCGTTTCCCTGGTGCCCAGATATTGACTAGCGAGAGTCACTTCTGACAAGCTGCCTTTTGGAGTCTGAGAAGTAGACATGGGATAACCTCCTTTGCTAGATAATTGTATTTTACTGTATAGGGGAGGGGAACGGCAAAAGGGAAATGGGCTCAAACTTTTAGAAAAGCATGCTGTATGAAGCAAAAAAGCAGCGATTTGCTTGAACCGGGTAACCAATGAGGGCAATACGGCCTGATCGAACAGTGCAGAGAGTCGCAACCCACACAGAATGTGATACTATATAAGATGTATTCATTATTTTGCCACTCATGTGTGTAAGGAGGTTGGCTTTATGAAAATCAAAAGGGTACACAGTAAACAAGTTAGAGATGCAGCTTTAGCCAGCTTGACAGAACGAGGAGTATCCATTGAGGATATTGCAGAAATCGTACACGCGATGCAATCGCCCTATTATCCTACTTTGGCCATGGAGGCTTGCATAGAAAGCGTTCAGGCTGTTTTAGAAAAACGTGAAATCCAACACGCCATTTTAGTGGGCATCGAACTGGATAAATTGGCTGAAAAAGGTTTGCTTTCTGAACCTTTGCAATCCATAATCGCAGGTGACGAGGGTCTCTTTGGTTGTGATGAAACATTGGCACTTGGTTCCGTTTTTGGCTATGGCAGTATTGCTGTAACAACGTTTGGGCATCTAGATAAACAAAAAATTGGCATTATTAAACAACTGGATAATAAAACAGAAGGGAAAGTGAATACCTTTCTGGATGACATGGTGTGTAGCATAGCCGCCAACGCATCAAGTCGAATGGCGCACCGCCTGCGCGATGAAGAAGAGACAGAGGCAGCGAGAGGGAAAGACGAAGAATCCGATCAATTGCGAATCAACATTGGAATGACAGGACAACAAGCAGCTTCCGATCAGGCTGGATAAGCCATTAAATATTTTTTTTGAAGAGAATAGAGATTATGAAATTTCTTCTATGAAGGATAAAAACAGAAGCACCTGAGCCAGTTTTGGCAGGGTGCTTTTTGTTGTGAGGAGAGTCAGTGCTTCTTTGCGTATTTGTCAAAAGTAGTGATCGAAGCTGACTTTTGAAAATGTAAATCGAGGATAGATGCCCAGTTTTCCTCCTGTTTATCTAGGGCTAGCTGCTAGTTATAAGTGAAGGCCTCTAGCTTGAAAGCAGCTACCAATCTGTCCTTCCACCTTGTTCATGAACGTATACCAATTAAAAAGGTGTCACAATCCGAACGGCTTATTTGTTACATCTATTGAAGGGAGGATGAACGTTGGAAAAGGAGGACGTGGAACGATTATTAGAAGAAGTAAAAAATGGTTCGATTGAGAAGTATGGCGTTCTTATCAACCACTTTCAACAGCAAATCTTTCGCTATTGTTATCATATGCTTGATCATACGCAGGAGGCTGAGGATGCTGTACAAGATGTTTTCCTTAAGGCTTATGAACATCTGGACCAATATATCTATTCACAATCGTTTTCTGCCTGGCTCTATAGGATTGCTTACAATCACTGCGTTAACGTATTGAAGCGTCAGAAGATGAGGCGCTTGCTTCCGTTTCTCTATCATTCGGAGAACGACGGTCGAAATTTTGTAGAGGAGAAAATTGACCATTATTATTTGAATGAACCGTTACAAAAGGTATGGAACAAGCTATCGTCGGAAGAACGTAACATCATGATTTTACGAGTGCTAGAAGAAAAAAGCTATGAAGAGATTTCTGAATTGACTAACAAAAAAACTACTGCACTACGTAAGCAATACGAGCGAATTTTGAAAAAGTGCAAGCGTTATTTAAACAGGACAGGAGGGATTATCAATGAAGGACAGAGATCCGTCTAGCAAGATGAAGGAGCTGTTACATTCAAAGAAAGTCCCGCATGTCAACGTAACAGAAAAAGTATTGGATGCCATTTACGCGAAACAAAAACAAACGGAGGTAGTTAAAGTGAAAAAGAAAATCGGATTCTTTCTAGCAGTTGGTTTATTGGTGGGGGCTTCGTCCGTGTTTGCGGCTGTAGAGGTTCTACAGTTGAAAAATGACAAAGGAGAGGTGGCCTATGAAGTTTCCAAAGTGCCGAATCAACAGCAAATGGTAGAGAAATTAACTCCAAAGGGGCTTGATTGGCTAGATAAAAAGAAGAAGGAGTTAGAACGCATTAGTGATATTGTAAATAAGGTCCTACAAGGTGTTGAGGAAGGTAAGGCAGTAGCTATTTATACGGTTCCTAAGTTTATTGATGAGTCATCAAAAATGACATATACCGAAGGCAAACACCCTAATATAGATGTAGTAGCAAAACCATACGAACTGACCAACCACAAGAATCTGCAGGAAAAGCTGGGCAAACAGCTTATTATGCCTGCGGAGCTTGCAGGTGGGTTCGGCTTCCAGGAAGCATTTGTGCATTTTAAACCAGAGCAGAACTACGATGCTAAGGCGATGAAGGAAGAAGCAAAGAAAAATCAAAAAGAATATGTCGTGCATGAAGTTAAAATGAGTGAGGTTCTGGATCAGACCTTTGTACGTTATAAGTCAGCCAAAGGTGAGATTGTGGTGAACGTGATGAATAAGGAAAATCGAGTAAAAAACGGACGAATCACTGTAGGTGGAGAACACGACAATGCTGAAAAAGTAAAGGTTGGGGATAATGAAGCAGCCTATACAACCAAGAAAAGACCGGATGGCGATATGCATAAACGAATTAGTTGGATCAAAAACGGGACGAGTTTAGGCTATTCGGTGTGGACATTCTCCCAAAATATTACAAAAGAGGACTTGATAAAAGCTGCAGAGACCCTTCAAACGGCAAAATAAACGAAAACATCCTGCTTAACCAGTAAAGGTGAAGCAGGATGTTTTATTTTCGTAAAGCTTGTAAACATAATGTTTTTTCTATGAAAGAAAAAAGAAGTTGTACGAGAAAACATGAATAAAAAATAAAGAGCATGAATTTATGATTAAATATTCAAAAAATAATTGACAATTGAATGCAAAAGGGAGAATATGTAAATTAAGGCGATATTATGAATGAGGAGTGAAAATTAATGCGCATATCTAAGCTGTATCATGCTGTAATTTGTATTACTCTAACTTCTAGTTTATTACTGCCTAGCCCTATGTTTTCTACCAAAGCCTTAGCCGCCGCCCCTGCGCCTACTCTGCATGACGAGAATCCCCATGGTGCTTTTGGTGATTGGTATACGGGAGCTATTCCGCCTAACGCTTCGCCGGACAAGCCTGTCATTTTATTCGTTCAAGGACTTCACGCTACCTACAAAAAGTTTTATCGAGACGGCGGATTATATGAAGCAGCTTACAACTCGGGGTACCGCACTGCTTTTGTGCAATTAAGAGACGCTGATGGTGATGGCGGCAACATGTATACGAATGGAGAAAAGCTGGCTGAAGTGATTAAAAAAGTAGCCGATTATTACAACGTAAACCAAATCGCAATTGTAGCTCATTCTAAAGGCGGTGTTGATACACAAGCAGCTCTTATTCATTATGGTGCGGCCCCTTATGTTCATACCGTTCATCAGCTTGCTACTCCGAATAAAGGCTCTGAACTGGCAGACTTAGCCTATTCCTCGTGGTTCTCCTGGCTCGCCGAAATTCTAGGCAAAAAAGATGATGCCGTATACTCCTTACAAACCTCCTACATGGCTAATTTCCGCAAACAAACAGATAATCATAGGGATATCAGCAAAACCAGAACCTATATGGCAGCAGGTACAGGGGATGATGGCGTATTTACAAAGTATTGGTTTGCCCATGCTGTTTTACCAGGTGAAGACGATGGAGCCGTTACCGTTGATTCTGCTTTTGGCTTACCCTATGGAATTAAAACCTTTAAGAAAAATATCTCTCATACTGCTATTACCGATGCTAAACACGTATGGTCAGAGGTAGAATCCAATATACGTAAAAGCCCAAAAGAATTACAAGCCAATTTCGCGCCGGAATTAGACAGAGAATATCAAATCGACGAGGAAGAAAACACGCCATCCTCAATCGTGAGCAATACAATTGTAAGAGGCGGTAAAATTAAAGGAAAAACGCAGGAGACCTTCTTGCTGGAAAGCGGAGTTAGTCAGATGATGGTAGATGTTATGACAGCGAATGAAAAGACAAAAGTTAAGCTGATTAGCCCATCAGGCAAGGAGTATACGCCAAAGAGACTAGGAGACAGTGACTTTGACTCTGATACTGACGTGGATGGGGACGAGTCTCAGGAACTGTTTGCAAGTGCGATCCATAATGGATTTAAAATTGATGATCCAGAAAAAGGGAAATGGAAGCTTGTTGCGTCTGGGAAACACGATGCCTACTTTATGTTTGCTCAGGTAGAAAGTGACCAACCAATGGAAGTAGTAAGTGAGAAAAAAATCTATGAACCAGGTGAGCGAGGAGAAATCCGAGTCGAATTACCTGAAGCTACTATTAAGAAACAGGCAATTGCTAATGTTAGCATGGTTGAAACAAAGAATCGACAGCTTTTGGCCGCAGATGATTATCTGAAAATTAAGGAAAATAACGATGAGATTCAAGGAACTTTTAAAGCTCCGCGGGAACCAGGGGTTTACAACATTTGCTTAGAAATCACTGGGGTAAATGAATTTGGGGAAGAGTTTTCACGATCGGTCTGGTATAATTTTGCGGTCATAGATGAGGATGCAGAGGAAGAGCTATAGGTATATTTTGTAATACATTTTTCATATTACGTTACAAAAATAGAGGAATGGCACAATTATGATATTATTATTAAAAAACGAAATTCTATATTGTATGCGTTTACATTGTGTGGTATTATTCATTATACAAAAATGAAAATCAGTTATACGGCGTGTTACTAGTACGACTAGGCATGAGCTAAAGGGGGCGTAGAGAATTATTTCTGCTACCTTTTTAGTTCATGCTTTTTTGCTTATGAAAGCCATTTTTCTTATGCATGAGGAGGATCGTGCAAGCCGTGCTTCTGATTGACCTAACAACATAGAGCTGCTCATAAGGAGGAATTTTTTATGGTGTTACGCAACAAAAAATTACTAGCTAGTGTAATTCTAGCAGCATCCCTGGTAACAACGTCTAGTGTATTCGCGAACCCAAGTACGACTACTGTAAAAAATGATGAGCCTACAAGCTACCGTATTAACCAGCTAAAAGAAACAGCGATGTACTATTACTGGCACGGCGGTGATTTAAAGAAAGCAGAAGCGGAGATTTTTAAGGGGATTACCTTAAAAGGGAAATACGATGTTGTTGAAAACGCTTACTTAGAAGCAACTATGCTTGACCCTTTTGATAATGACCTGAAATTCGGACTAGCTTCTACTCAAATCATTCAAAAGAAGCTTCCTGAAGCATTAGAGACCTATAAGCAAATTCTGAATCTTGACCCTACTAATTTTAACGCTAATTTATTATACGGTGTTTATTCCAAGGTGAACGGCGATACAAAAACGTATGATGCTCAAATGGCCAAATTAAAGAAATTAGATGAGAAAAAAGCAAACGAGTACGCAGCAAAGCTTGCCTCAGCTGAAGCCTATATGCAGACTGTTTTTAACAAGGACGTACCAAAAGGCTTGCCGCAAAAAGATCATGCCATCGTCATTCTAGGCTATGCGCTAGCAGAGGATGGAACCATGCGAGAGCCATTAATTGAACGTCTAAAAGCAGGGCTTGCTCTAGCAAAGCAGTATCCAAATTCTAAAATCATCGTGAGCGGTGGGGTACCGAAAAAAGGGGTAACGGAAGCGGATGCTATGAGCAAATGGCTCATGGAGCAAGGGATTGATAAGAGCCGCATTCTATTAGATAACAAAGCAACCGATACCGTTGAAAATGCGCTTTTTTCCATTGCAATCATGGAACGTGAAGGCTTAAAGGATATGACACTGGTATCCAGTGCGAGTCATATGCGTCGTGGATTAAGTGTGTTTAAAGAAGCGAGTGAGCATTATGCAAAGCAATTGGGTAAAAAGAACGATCGCAACATCACTAATATGGTATATCTAGATTATAAATCCTTGGAAGAAGCCCATAAAGTAACAAAGGATGAACAGTTAGTTATTTACCGTGATTTATTGAGAACAAGCGGAATTTGGGCGTACCCTGGTATGCAGCGCTAGGCGTTATTTTTTACTTATTGTAAGCTATTCAGTATGATCTGAGGCTTTTGTTATTAGAATAATGCTGATGTTACAAAACAGAATTGGACATAAGGATAGATGTAACTAGCAGAGAGCGCACGCTGTTATTTTATTTCTTCAAGTAAAAAAGTCAAAAGGCTGTGGAGCCGTCTTGTCTGTAGGTTTATCTGTGGATGAGACGGTTCTTTTTACGTGTGTTTTTTAGTGGTATTTCATATAATTAACTTTAATTACATGCAGAGGTATATATTAACAATAATGTTTTTTAAAAGAATTTTCCTAAATAGTTACATAAAAGTTGGAAAAAAACCGATGTAAGTAATAGATATAAAGTCCTAGTCAGCTATACTGTCAGGCTGATTTACTATCAAGGGAGGGCATAGGCTAATGAAATGGCTAGACATACGAAAAAGTATATTTAATCGAAAGACCTTACGGAGTAGGCTGATGTTTCTGATTATTGTTGTCCTAATATTACAGGGAGTTCTCATCGGCTATTCCTCCTACTACATCTCGAAATGGCAATTGGAACAAAAATTAGAGGAAACAGCTAAGTCGAATGTAAGCTTATTGAACCAAGCAATTGACCAGATTATTCAATTAGAGATTGCTAATCTCGATACTCTGGTCCTACAAATTACCTCTAGTCAAATCGACGCACAGAGTCCTGAGCTTCGAAAAATAATGGAGGACTTTGCAAAACAACATCCCGAGATCGAAATCGTAACAGTTGGGAATCAAAATGGTGCATGGATGAAAGCTCCTAACCCAGGTAAACAAGACTACGATCCACGAACGCGAGATTGGTATAAACAGGTCATGAAGGATCCGAGCGCCATCGCTATCCATAATCCGGTCATTTCGATGACAACAAAAAATTATGTATTGAATATCGGTAAAGCGCTTCCAGATGGACAGGGTGCTGTAAGTATTAGTTTAAGCATTAATAAACTTCACGAGCTAGTGGGAAGTGTAAAATTTGGTTCTGAAGGATATGCCTACCTGCTAGATCGTACGAACAAATTCATGTCCCATCCTACACAACCCATGGGACATCAGATAGATGGTGAGCAATACACTTACATACAGCAAAAAGATAAGGGCTCGATCAGCTATGATTCCCCTGAGAACGGTAAAAAATTAAAAGCGGTATTTGAGACCAACCCTTTAACAGGCTGGAAGATCGCAGGGGTCCTTTCAAATGAAGAATATGCAAAGGCTTCTGCCCCGATTCTGAACCAAACGGCATTCATTTTAGTTGTCTTTCTTGTAGCCGCTTCGATCTTAATATTTATCTGGACAAGTAAAATTACAAAACCATTAGAACTACTGGCTGTCTCTGCTAAACGAGTAAGCGATGGTTATTTAGACGAAAAGGTGAATATTAATCAGAACGATGAGATTGGTCAATTAGCCACCAACTTCAATGAAATGGTAGGTTCTCTGAGAGGGATTGTCACAGAGATGATGGAAACATCTAATCAATTGGCGGCGTCAAGTCAACAAATGACAGCTAGTACGCTCCAAAATTCTAAAGCGGTTGAATATGTGACTGAGCTAATAGAGGAGTCGGCAAACGGATCAAAAGCACAAGCAGTAGCTACATCTGAAAGCGCTCGGACCATGGAAGAAATGTCATCGGGTATTTTTAAAATCGCCGAATCAGCAAATGCCATTGTAGATTCATCGGCTAAAACCTCAGAGGATGTACAGAATGGTAATCAAAAAGTAATAGTAGTGACAGAACAAATGGAGGCGATTCGTCAATCTGTAGAAGAATCCGCAAGTATTATGGAACAATTGCAAAAGCATAGCGGACAAATCGCTGAGATGAGTACAGCTATCGTTGATATTGCGGAGCAGACGAACTTGCTATCATTAAATGCAGCGATTGAAGCAGCACGGGCAGGAGAGCAGGGAAGAGGCTTTGCTGTTGTTGCGAATGAAGTCAGAAAGCTTGCAGATCAATCCAAACAAACGGCAGATCGCATCCAAGAGATTATCATACAGGTAACGAGCTTGACCCAGAATGCATCAGAAGTTATGAAAAAGAAAGTTCATGCAGATGTCCAAAAGGGTATCGTGGTGACAACAGAAGCTAGAGAAGCTTTTACTAACATTCAAGCATCGACACAGCATATCGTTGAGCAAATTCATGACGTATCAGCCATTACCGAACAAATGTCGGCAAGTGCACAAGAAGTCTCTGCCTCAATGCGCGAGATTGCCCAGATTGCCCAAGGCATGGCGGCCTCTTCACAGAGCGTTACCGGAGCATCTGAGGAACAGCTCGCATCAATGGAAGAGATTACTTCATCTGCAACTGCACTGACTAAGATGGCAGAAGGAATGCGACGTGCTGTTGAAAAATTTAAGATAAACGAATAAGAGAAGAGTAGAAAGGTAGAAAAGATAGAGGAGCAATATGGAGTGCCTACCTAGCAGGAAGTCCTATTAGGTAGGCACTATTCATGTAGAAATAACTTTTATTACTAAAAATAGACCTAGAGTATAATGTGAGAATGAACAGAACCAACAGAACCAAAGCTCTGGTAGAATTGGCAGATCCTTATAGGGAAAAGCTTAGCTTAGTAAAGAAAATTGATGTGCGTAAATATTCCGATAGAAAATAAGCTATTGGGGAAAATTCACAAAAAAAAGCAGAAAAAGTTTTATTTAACTATTGAATCTTAAATGAAAATGAGTTATACTTATTTTTGTCAACAAGCAATGCTTATGTATGTTATACATAACGTTTTAAGATAAGGGCCCTTAGCTCAGTTGGTCAGAGCGGTCGGCTCATAACCGATTGGTCGTAGGTTCGAGTCCTACAGGGCCCACCAAATACATATTTCATTCCCAGAAAAATTTGATCCGGTAGCTCAGCTGGGAGAGCACCATCTTGACAGGGTGGGGGTCGCTGGTTCGAACCCAGTCCGGATCACCATATATAAGACGTGTAAACCCCTTGGGAATCAAGGGGTTTTTGTTATTTACAGACAGACTTGTCCATATGTTTTTTGGTGCGAAAAGAAAATTTGGCGCGAATTTGGCGCGAATGAAATTTCTATTTAGCTTCTTTGTTTTCAAAGAATACTTTACCAAATGTTTCAGCAGTTTCCTTTTGAATGTTAGGTAAAACGTGAGCATAGCGGTCTATCATCTTCATATCAGACCACCCCATACGTTCAACAACAACCTTTGGATTAACGTTTGCTTTTAATAGCATGGTGGCATGTGAATGTCGAAGATCATGAAATCTTATTTTTTTTACCTGCGCTTTTTCAATCAAACGGTAAAATGACCTCATTAAATTTCTTGGAGTTACTGGAGTTCCTACAATAGTGCAAATAACTAGTCCGTTATCTTCATACATACCTGGATCAGCTTTTAATTTTTCAGCTTTGTATCTTTTTTCAACTTTCCTCATCTCTTTTACTGTTTCTGCATCAATAGCTATAGTTCTATTTCCAGAATTGGTTTTAGCCCCAATTTGTAACTCTTTTCCGTCATGACTTAAAGTTTGGGTTATTGATATAATTCCATTCTCCAAATTTACGTCCTTCCAACGCAAACCAAGAATTTCACCTTGGCGCATACCTGTAGTTAAGGCTAAAAGAAAAGCGATGTAATAACGATCCTTTTCGGATGATTTTAGAAAAGTGTGGGCTTCTTCCACTTCCCAGACTTCCATTTCCTTTTTCCTTGCCTTGGGCCTGTCCACAACGGAAGCTACATTCTTAGGAATCATTTCCCAACTAACAGCTTTATTTAATGAATCATTGATAATTGTATGTACCTTTTGAATATTTTCGTCTGAAAGTCTACCTGATTCAAACAATGAATTGTATAGGTTTTGGATATGTCTTGGTGTTAGTTTAGACAATTCTATTTCTCCAAGTGATGGAATAATGTGGTTATTTACAAGTCCGCTATAAGTTTCTAATGTTCGCTTTTTTACTTTAGTTTGCTTATCTTTTAACCAGTCTTCCATAAATGAGCTATAAAGCATCTTAGATGGTTCAATATATGTTCCCTTATTTAATTGATTCTGGACTTCAAACATTGCTGCTTCAGCTTCTTTTTTTGTTTTAAAACCACGCTTTTTCTTCTTTTTGTATTTCCCACCCTCTGAATAATTTATTTCAAAATACCAAGGATTCTTTTTTGCGTTAAGGTCTTTATATACTGGCATTTTACTTATCCTCCTCACTGATATTTGGATCGTAAGCAATGATATCCTCGATTGTAATCTCACGTTCCCCACGTTCTTTTGCTACTCTGTTTAATTCATCCAAAATACTGATTAACGTTGCAAATTCTATTCTTTTTGTTTTGCCGCTAGCTAAATCAGAGATAGTATTGGGTCTTATTTTAGCCTCTACAGCAAGCCTATTTCTAGTGATATTCAAGCGTTCCAGTGTTTTTTCTAAAGTGAATTTAATTCCACCCATTTCCTCACCTCAGTTAGATTAAATGGTTCTTACTTTAATTATACACGATTAACCTCAGGCGTTACACTTCTGACCTAAATAAATCTTGGAGTTTAACTCTAGAAGTTATATATTATCTACTGTAGATTAACTCCAATAGTTAAATATCTTTAGGCGGAATGACCTAACACGTTTTAAACTCGAACAGGTTAAGCTGTAGCCAATGTCACAAAATACAGCGCGTCAGTACCATATGTACTTCCTTGTTTATACATTCTGACGGTCAAAGGTGAGCGCAACCATAAAAGGCGCGGTGGTAAACAGTACAGCTAAGGTTGTAGTGGCTGCCGATAGAAACCAGCATGTAGGGGCTGTTTAATACGTGTAGAAAGTCGGCTGTAATCGAAAGATTAGTGTTTAAACAAGGCGTAGCGAAACCTCGACTACCGTAAACCGGTGACACCCACTCTCGCACTTGTAAATTTTTTATTTACGGGTGCAGGTAGGTGTTTTCTGTCTGCTGTTCCTGACAAAGCCGTTCCCAGTGACTCAAATTGGAGCATGGCAGTCAATAGCTATTTTTAAACAAGTGATTGCAGAAACACTATCTATATAAGGAAAGAAATTAGGAAGGAGGGTTGAGGAACCAAAGTAACAAAGGGTATAGAGGTTAATAGAGAAAAAATCAAATAAAATATAACAGGAAATAATATGAAAAAAATAAGTTTTAATCGTGTGGTATTAGGTTGTAGATGGTGTAAATTTATATCATGAGATTTAAAGGTTAGTCACCTGCGGGTGGCTGTTTTAATTTCTTGATACAGAAAAAGGAATAGAAAATTGAAATAATTACCAAAAGGCAGTTTACTTATAACTGGAAGGATGGTAACATGAATTCATGGTAAATATTACCAAATAAATTTTGAGGTGATTTGTTGTGAAGAAACTGTTAGCATCTTTATCTACTTTCGCGGTTCTTACTGGTGCTTTAGCTGTTCCTACTTTTGCAGCTACTGAGATTAATACTGCAAAAGAAACAAATTCTCAAGTATTAAAGATTCAACCAAATCTAGGTGTACCTAGTGAGGGGAGGGTATCATTGTATTCTTCACCATTCACTTCTTATACGGTTACAGGTAAGGGATTAAGTGTTGAGAAAATTGGTGGAACATGGTATTTAAAAGCCTCAAAGGATGCTACGGGAGGAATCCTACATGAATATTACAATGGAAAATTTGAAAAATCATTTCTTATCGAGATATGGGGAAGATAACTTAAATTTTCTGTCGACTACCTAAGATGATGACTCTATCAGAATAAAAAACATAAAGATATCCCGTCCCACTTCAAATAATTGTGGAACGGGATGTTTATTTTAAATGATTAAATTACTTTTACTCTTTACATTAAAAAAGCACCTTAGTTGGTGTTTTTTATACTTATCATACAGGATGGTAGAGGCTACATGGCGGAATATTGGCGGTAGAATGGCGCTCCATTTGGAGAATAAGGTGATATGATGATAACAGGTAAATTAATCAAGGACAGGCTACTCGAACAATCGGGTAGCTTTTTTATTTATTCATGAGATTTAAAGGTTAGTCACCTGCGGGTGGCTGCTTTGAGATAAGAAAGTAGAAGTACTTTATCCCCTAATTTTTCATGAGGAATAAATAGGAAAATAGTCCCTGTTTGTCGAATTATGCAGTAAGGGGGTATGTATTTTGAATTTAGGAGTAAAATTCAGCAAGAATAAAGCAAGTACTTACATATTGGAGGATGTGAGAGGTAGCTTCTTTCCTGGTATCAAACGGTGGTTAACTTTAGATCAATTAGATTATATCAAGAATCAATTAATACAAAAACATACTAAAAGTGAATTAAGGACTTTAAAAGCTTGTATTAATAGTCAAGTAGAAAAAAGAAAACAATTTCCTATTGGAGTAGTGATGACAGTCTGTTTTACTACATTTTTTTCTTTTTTAGTAGCTATTTTAATTGTTAGTCTTAATACAACTACAAGCTTCATTTCCCTGATAGCTTCTAAAACTCTACAATCCAAAGAAGAATTTAATGAATTTATTAATAACGAAGTAGGCAAAGTTTTATTAAAAGCTCTCGAAAACAATATGTTATCTTATTTTAAAATGTTTGGTTCTGCTTTGTTACTAGCTTTAGCAATCTTAATCTGGTATTATTGGCGCCTTGGTATATTGCTAAAAATTAACTATGTTATTGAGCAATCAATAGAAGAAAAGACTGAGTGATAGGGAAATAAGTGCATTAGTCACCTGCGGGTGGCTATTTTTTATATTGCTTTCAAATTAATATTCGACAATATATTGGTTTGATTGAAAAAGGTGTCGAATTTTTTACATATATTTACCTTTTTTAAATGTTATGATTATATTGTAAAAAATAGTCTGAAAGGATATGAAAAACATGAAAAAAGTTTTACTTTCACTTTCGATGTTAGCTCTTTTCACATCTATAGCAGTACCAGCAGAAGCTTATGATAAAACTAATACTGCCGCTGAATCATCTACCGCTAAAAAAAGTATTGAACAGAATCAAAATAAATATGTCGAAATGTTAGCAGACTATGTTATTAGAAAAGAGGATGGAACAATCTCTTTAGATCAATCGTACCATTCTGAATTATCAATACCTGAAGAATTTGTTGATGATATTCAGAATCATATGAATAACTTAAACATACAAGTAAAAGAGGGTAATATTGTAGTAAATAAAGACCTAAGTATCACGACCATAAAAGAGAACAAAAAAAGAAGTAATAAAGTAATGGCAATGGCAAAAGAACGTTCTCTAAAAGGCAACGTAGACATTAAAGTATATTGGTGGGGTTATGGAATGTGGCTAGATGATAGGGCTACTAGAGATATGATACGCCAACATAAAGCAGGAGTCGCATTTGCTACGTTATTAGCTATGATAAATGTCAATTTGAACTATCCTGATTCAAAATCAGTGACTTTTGTTTCATCTTTAATAGCCTGGTTTCTCCAAACTACTGTTAATAAAATAGAAGAAGCAAATGAAGGTAATGGGGTTTTGATTACTTCTACAAATCTTACTTTTGGTTTTGTAGTTGAACCGCTATAATAATACTTTATAGATGTTAAGTTTGCAGAGACAGAGGTGAGTCAGCATAGATAAGAAAATGCCACCTAGCAAAACAGATCGGTTTAAAAAAGTTTGGTTTTATATCCAATTAGTTATTGCAGTTTTTGTTACAATTTATTTGTTTGTCCATTTAGATGACGAAGATACTGGAAAGACATACATAGCTATGTTAATCTTACTAGGCCTTAATGCATTAGCTCTTTTACTTAAAAGGCAATTTTTTCTATTTGCCATTTATCTGTGTTTAATATTATACAGTAATAAAAAATGGCTTAGTGCGATATTATTTGGCTGAGATTAAGCACCCAATGTGGTGCTTTTTTCTTTTGTACTTAATGTTTACATCATGTCGCAATAACTCTATTTGAACTGTAGTTTCTGTAACATTAATAGGGGTTTCTGTTTACAATAACTAATTTAGCGGAAATGGGTATTTTAACCAGTTGAGTTTCTGTAAGCAATAACCCTCATTTCTGCAACAGTAACTCTAGTTTCTGCTGCATGATGTATGCAATAAGTACACAAAAGAAAAGAAATAAATATATATAGGTCATTTTGATAGATATTTTTTCTATTAAACAAGGAAGGTGAAACAATGCCTAGCAAACCATTAAAGACCTGTCTGCATTCCAGATGTCCAACCCTAACAAGAGAAGCTTATTGCCCTTTGCATCAAAAGAAACAAGTACAGCAGTATGACCGAGAACGTGGATCATCTACGCAGCGTGGCTACGATGCCAAGTGGAGAAAAGCAAGAATAGGATTTTTAAGAAAGCATCCACTCTGCAAACATTGTTTTGATAAAGGCTTACTCACTGGTGCTACAGTAGTTGATCATATCGTTCCACACAAGGGAGATAAGACGCTGTTTTGGCATCGGAACAATTGGCAGCCATTATGTGAGGCAGTGTCATAACCGGAAGACTGCTAGAGAAGATAGAGGCTCTTGGAGATGATACTTTAAAAAAGTTTAACCACCGACAAAGGATAGCCGATGGTTAAAAAGTGGTAAAAGATTGAGGGATTACAAGCTCAATGGTTCTGGTACTGCGGCTACAGCATTTCCATAATTTATTAGATGCAAAAAAATAAAAAATGACTGGACTGATTAATTGATTCATATTGATCATTTTCATTTTAATTTCAAACATGAAAACATTTTACGTTCACAGAGCCGCAGAAAGTGGGTAGGATGAGCTTTTATAACAAGAAGGATAGAAGCCGCCGCTTGGAGATCATGATCTATATGGCACGTTAATTCTAAGCATGTCTGTTAGCAATATCCACATCTAAAACAGCAGTTTACTAAAGGTATTCCCAGTCTTCGGCATTCTCGCATACAAGGGTCATCAAGAAAAGAACGATAGGGATAAGGATACGGATAAGGATATGGCTGTGGCGGTAGCTGTGGCTGTGGACTGTAAGGTACTGGTTGAGTCATGCTGTATGGTGTTGAAGGTG
>NZ_LSSO01000175.1:0-76839 GCF_001645205.1 Brevibacillus sp. SKDU10
CCGCATAATCGTCCGCAACTGCCTCGATGAGTTCGGACGGATCAAGGTCGCAATATCGCTCAATATACCCAAGACAGCGTGGAACACAACTCTCAGTGGTCCTGTCTCCCCGCCCCCAAATGGAATAATGACAGCATTGCTTGAATTGCCCTGAATTTTTGGCCAAGAAACTTCCTGATTATGATTTTGTTTTCCTTCTGAACTGCGTAAGCGTATGAATTCTGCCAATGCAGCCACGGTTGGATAGTTCAGCATTTGTCTGAGCAGGGCATCAAAAGGAATTTCCTCGTGTGTTGGGTCCTCAGCCAATTTGTCACGTAGCTTTCCTGCGACTTGCGCCATGATGAGTGAATCAGCGCCGTGTTTGTAAAAGCTTTGCGTTCTGCCGATTCTAAAAATACCCAATGCTTCCGCCCAGACTTGAGCAAGCTGTTCCTCCAGCATGTCCAGACCAGCCTCTTCTGTTTCTGCTATGGTATTTTGTACAGTCGATGCAGGTCGCCATTTTGCCAATTCACGCCGATCTATCTTGCCGTTTCCGGTAAGTGGAAGAGCATCTACAATTTGCAGATGGGAAGGAAGCATATAGGCGGGAAGATGCAAGGAAAGGAAGCTTTCCAGCTCTTCCGCTCTCACTGGCAATCTGTCCTGTTTAAAACGTTTGGCAAATAGATGGAAGCCTAGAGAAGAGAGCTTGTCATTTTCTTCAGGCAACGATAAAACATTTTCGTCCCCTTCCTCCTGTAGCAGTTGCATCCATCCTCCATGGTCCAGATAAGAAGTCTCGGCTCGCAACAGATCGCCCGGCTCCATCATCATAAACGCCTGCGAAGCCAGTATCCATAAGTGCTCCACAGTTGGTTCCGTAAATACGAGCCAGCCTCCAGGGCAAATGAGTTCTTTCAGCCTGTTCATGCTTGCCGGAATATCACGTGCGTTTTCCAATACCCCAGCAGCCAGCACCACATCAAAGCTGTTAGGAACCAATCCCTGTGCTCGATAATCCTTGTCTACATCAAAAACTCCGAAGCGGATTTTTGGGTATTGTCCAAAACGGGCTTTAGCTCCCGGAATGAAAAAGGCAGCAACATCTGTAAATACATATTCGACATCAAAGCCTTCCAGCGCCTTTAAGACGTTCTCTGTTGTTGCACCGGTACCCGCTCCGACTTCCAAAATCCGCAAGGTCTTGCCGGTCTGCTGTTGGGCGATGCGTTGTAAAAGTGCGCACATGCACTGATTGAGATAGTTAGCCATGACATGTTCAACATACAAGGAGCGTACGTGGTCGAGCTTACCCTCAGGGAATAGTAAGGAAACCGCATCCTGCTGACCACTTAGAAGCTCCGGCAGCTTTTCTGCATTTTTTCGCACATAGGCAGTAAAGCCCGCTGTTTGAAGCATGTTTGTCCACGCTGTCTCTGCCTGTGTCCAATACTCATCTACCGTCTTAGCGTTTTGCAGTATCGAGCAACTGAACTGTTTTTCAGGGTGCTCAAGCAGCATGCCAGCTTCTGTCAGCTTTGCGATCCAGCGTCGCACAATCCACTGATAATTGGGAAGGATTCGGTCAGATTGCAGAATGTCTTCCATTGAATACTTTTCACCATTGGTAAAGAATCCTAATTTTTGCAGCGCGGCTAGCATGGAATGGAGCACTGCCTGATCAAGGTCAGCCATCGCCGACTCGATTTCCGCTTTACTTAGTCGATCTGCTACAGCGCTAGCTTGCTCGCCGATCCCGTTTACCAGCATTGTAAATTCGGCATTTTCTGCTTCAGGATTCCGGTCTTTTTGGCGCTCGGCTTCCACAACGCCCAGCAACACTTGTTCATCGCTCGTACTATCTAGCACGACGCCAGCTGCGGCGACGGCAGGATGCTTACGTAGAGCGGACTCAATTTCACCAAGCTCAATCCGATGTCCTCTGATTTTGACTTGGTTATCCTCGCGGCCCAGAAACTCGATTTCACCGCCGGGGGTGTAGCGCCCTAAATCTCCGGTACGATAAAGCCGCTCTCCATCCGCATGGTGCAGCAAAAATCGCTCCTGTGTAAGTGCCGGATCACCCGCATAGCCCTCGGCCAAGCCATGTCCAGTAATATACAGCTCTCCCGTCACCCACACGGGGCAATCACGCATTTGTGAATCTAACACACGGAATCCCTGATTTGCGAGCGGCAGACCGTAAGGAATACTGCTCCAGTCAGCTTCAAGACCTTTATATATATGGTAATTTGACCAAATGGAGGCCTCTGTAGCCCCACCCAGACTGACGATTTGTACAGAAGGCATTCTTTTTTGCATCATGTCAGGCAGCGTCAGAGGAATCCAGTCACCGGAAAGCAGGGCCAGACGCAATGCTGGTACATGTATGCTAGGTTCAGAATCTAAATAAGTGACCAGCATTTGCATTAAGGCTGGTACCGAATTCCACGCGGTAATCCCATGCTCAACCATTAGCTCGGCCCAGTGAGATGGGTCGGTCTGTCGATCGGCACTCGGATAAACTAATGCACCACCAACGGACAGCGGGCCAAAGATATCATAGACGGACAGATCAAAGCTTAGTTGAGCAAGCCCCAGCACACGATCTTCATTGTTGACAGTAAAGCGGCGATTGATGTCCGCAATGGTATTGACTGCTGCGCGGTGACTAATGACAACCCCTTTTGGCTGACCAGTGGAACCAGAGGTGTAGATGATATAAGCTGGTAAGTCCGGATTTGCTGGTGATTGGATCAGCTTATCCTGATATGGCTCAACGTTATCCACTTCAATTGTTTGCAGGTTGCTTGGCAATGGCAGTTGTATTGTGGACATCGTTAAGACGAAGCGGACATTCGCTTGCTCCAGCATAGCCTGACGACGTAATTCCGGCTGCTTTATGTCAAATGGAACGTAAACAGCCCCAGCTAGTAAAGCACCCAGCACTGCTGTAACCTGATGTGCGCATTTGTCCATCACGATAGCAACGCGATCCTGATCTTTGCAGCCATGCTCTTTTAATTTGTTAGCCACAGCAAAAGCACGTTTCACCAGCTCTTCGTATGTCATGTGACCTTCGCTGTCAAACACGGCAGGGCGGTCTGGATTTGCCAATGCTTGCTTTACGATTTGCTCGTGCAGGCAATAGTCCGGCAAGGGAGCCGCTGTCGCGTTGACACTGTTGCGTTCTGCAATCTGCCAGACAGGTAATGTAATCACATCCTCTGTCTCCCAGACTTGCTCGGTTCTAGCCAGCGCATGAAGCAATTCTGCAAACGCATCAAACATGTCGTCAACCATTTGATCTGGGAAGACACCCTCTCGCACGTCCCAGTTGACCTGCAGCCCTGCTGAGCTATCCATAGCCTGACAATCAATGAAAACCTGCGGCGTTTGGCTGATGCCGTACCCGGAGATTTTACCTGTTAGCTGGCTGCCTTCCGAGGGTTCAACAAGCCCGATCGCACTAGTAAACACTACAGGCATCAAAGCAGCTTCACGTCCCCGCCTGCGTGCCATTTCTCGCATAACCTCTACACCAGAAAACAAGCGATGATCCAAATCTTCAAATAGCTGTTTTTGAATGGTACGCGCTCGTTCTTGGAAGGAGCGCTCCGCATTCCAGTCTACGGCAAGCAAATTGACCGATGTAAAATCACCGACAATATCATGGACTTGCTTATGTAAGGGCTGCCGGTTTAATAACGTTAGATTCAGACAAAAAGCACTGTTTCGACTCCATCGTTCAATCACAGCGGCATAGGCAGTCATCACAGCAGTTGTTGGTGTCAATCCACGTTTTTGAGCTCGTTGCTTGAACCTATCCCAGGCCGTTTTGTCCAGTCGGATGAATCGGCGATGGAAGCGTGCCTCTCCTGCGTTTTCGAGCTGTCTAGTTAAAGGTAGGTCTGGAGCTTGGGGCAAAGTATCCATTCGTTGTTGCCAATACTCTTTATCCCTGACGTACGCCGTTGTTTCCTTTAAGCTGCGCTCGGCGAGTAGATAATCACGGAATGTAAGGGATAGCTCAGGCAACGTTCGTTCTGACTCTTTGTAGAGCATCTCAAATTCCGCCAATAGTAGCCAGATGCTCGCCCAATCGGCGATGAGAAATTCCATGGATACATGAAGCACGGTATTATCACTCATTTTGGTCACGCCAATATCAAACAAGGGCCAACGAGCTGTATCGTAAATACGATGCCCCATTTTTTCACGAATGTCCCCAAGTCTGGCTGCTGCCTCCTGTTCAGTCAAGCCGCTGGTGTCGGTATAAGCCACTTCGAAGTGCGGTACACTCTCCAGGACGCGCTGCTCTCCATTTTGATCGATCGTTGCCCGTAGCATATCATGGCGTGCTATGAGCAGATTCCAAGCTTCCTGCGTTCGTTTATGATCGAGCATGGGATAGTCTAGTTCCAAATAGATGTGGCATGCCACACCTCCGTAACCAAACAGATCATGGCGTCCCAGCAAATAAGCTGACTGCACATCTGTCAGCGGGAAAGGTTCAAACCGGGCTTGAGGATCAGATATGACCGTCACTGGTCGTTTTTCGGCACGCAATAGAGCCAAAATATCTCCTTTATGCTCTTTTAGCGCTTGTAAATCGCCGGCTGCAAGCGTTCCTTTGGGTGCTCTGTAGCGCAGACTTCCATTTTCTTCCCATAGAAAAATTCCTTCATTGCGAAGGCGCGTCAGCAACTCGGCACAATTCGTCTTGAGGTTTTGGGGCATATGTACACACTCCTATTTTTTGAGCTTGACCATTTCGTTATAGATGGATGACGCTACAGCAATGCTGCTATACGTCAGCATCCGCTTCCTTCCTTACAATAAATAGCTTTTGTCCCAGAGGAGCGAGCGGATGCTCTTCGTTTGGCAGTATGACAAATTCCTTGGCACCTGCGCCCTGTATGACATCAGTCCACTGCTGAACAGACATGAAGGTTGATTGCGTGTTTTTCCGATCGTCCTCGGGAGGAGTCATCATGAAGGCCTGTGAAATCAGCATCTCCACAAATTCCCGAGTAGGCTCTGTAATGACCAGCCATCCTCCCGGAACAAGACTTTGCATGAGATTGCGGATGACCTGATCCGTGTCGCGCGCATTGTTGAGCATGCCTGCCGCAATAACGATATCGATGCTTTCTGGTGTCAATCCCTGCTCAAACAGATCTTTGTCAATATCGACAGTCTGGAATCGCATCCAAGGGTAATCTTTGAAGCGTTCACGAGCTGTTGATAAGAAAAAGTGAGACACATCTGTATACAGATAATCCAGATTCAGCTGTTTGAAAACAGATGCATTCAGCCGTTCCACAACTACATCAGTGGTTGCTCCTGTCCCGGCGCCTACCTCCAAAATGCGGAGGGAAGCCTTAGAGGCAGTAGACATAGAAGAGGAAGTAGCCTGTTTGATAGCAGCGATTCGCATCACCGCTTCTGCTACCGATTTGTTTAAATACCTTGCTATAAGCGTATCCCGATACAGAGCATTAGCAACATTCATGCGTCCCTCGGGAAATAATAACAGTGCGGCCTGTTGACTATCGTTCATCAGCTCCGGGAGTTTATCTGCATTAGCCATGAGATAGTCGACGACCATCGGAGAGCCAAGTTTTCCGTTCCATGCTTCCTTAACTAACTCCCAGCGACGCTGCACCTCATCTGCTGTCATCTGAATCGAGCATTGATACTTTCTATCGGACTGCGTTATATAACCGCGATCCGTCAATATCTGTAGCCAACGCATAATAACAGGCTGATGACGTGAAGCTACCTTCGCGGCAGAGAAAATGTCTTCGATTCTGTATTCCTGTTCATCTGTTATAAGCGCTCCTTGCGATTGCAAGGCAAACAGCATGGAAGATAAAGTTGCTTCATCTAGTCGTTCAACGCACATTCTCACTTGTTCAGCATCAATCCCTCTCAATTCTTTCTCAGCATACGCTGTGCAAGAAAATACATCGTTTTTAGTCAAAGGTTCGATTGATGACTCGGTATGATCGCATGCATCTTCTGCAATACTCAAGGCAGCTTCTTGTAAAGACTCTATCGACAACGGTTGATGACTGCTGTTGGAGCGCAGCACTGGATATCCCAATGCCTGAGTCCAATCCTGCCACTGACGAGAGCATAAAAGCTCCTGTTGCGCTTGCGTATCCATAGAAGACTTGTCAACCTGCCCAAAGATCATCTCCCGCATTGCCAATAAATCCCTGCCAATGGCCCGGGGCCACTGTGTCATAAGAATGTCCTTATAGCTGGTAGGCTCTGCTGGTCCCAATATTTGCGTGCTATTTCCAAGCAGGTGTTCGGGCGGTGCCGCTGACAGTTGCTCATGAATGTTCGGAAGATCCGGAACATGCAAACGCGGCTGCCACACAACAGGACCATGCGTATCTGTAAGTGACAAACTGCCACCTGCCACGCCAATTGTTACCCGATGCAGTAAATGAAGATGGTTGTCCGGATCATGTGGATCAACCTCATTATGGGCCCGCAGGGTAATCGGAATTTTTCCAAGCAGGCCGGTTAGCACTTGAAACGGTCCCTCATCCTTGATGACATGACTGATTTTCCATGGACGAATGGTCGGCAATGCTTCTTGCAGGATGTGCATCAGAGGGAAAGAAACCTGAGTGGCACACACAGCATCAATGTATAGGGCTGGTTGTTGTTTTAGCATTGTCTGGGCGCACGCAATAAACCGGCGCACAGCAGGCAAATGCACATAGAGATCTCCCGTCTTGAAATGTACGCCATGCTGTCGTGCTACCTTGAGGCAAAGAGCTAAATCTTTGTGATGGATTGGCTGTTCAGAAATGACGTGAATGTTGCGAGCCAGCAGTTTAAGCGACATTTCAGTGCCATTGCCGCCCATGACTGTGGAGCGTACTACAACGCAAGCAAGATCAATATCGTCAGGAAGTTGTTCAATATCTGTATATAACTCAATACCGTAACGTTCTGCGCAATTTCGGGAGCGCTCGCTGCCCTTTGCCAATAAACCTACCAATTCAAACTGTTCTGGCAATGCTTTAACAGCCTCCAGATAGAACTGTCCAAATCGGGAACCACATACCACGGTACGCAACCTACGATTCTCTATCATATGCCACCTCTACTTTATTTCGATTAATGAATGCGTAAGGTCAATCGTCTGCTCGCATAAAGCATCGATCAGACTTGTCGCCGATACGCCTTCTGCCACAAAGAAGCAACCTGAGTTGGCACTCTTATCTTTTGCGATCAAACGAGCTACCGTTCCGGCAATGATGCCCGATAACCGATTCCAATCTCCCGGATACAAAAGGGTTGAAACCAGCCGCATTTTTTTACTGCTACGGTTACCGGTGGCAATCAGATGAAACATAGTGAAGTCCTCAACACCCTGTTTCTTTGTATTGAACTGCTCAACCAGCAGTTTGGCTGAAGCCTTTTTCTCTTCTTCTGTTTTGTATTGCTGCAAAGCCTTGATCATCACAAATTGATTCAGGACAGAATTGTTTTGAAAGCTATTGTAAAAATAGGCGGATGATATATTCTTTTGTTTAGCCATTTGACGGAATTCCTGAGTTAAGACCGGATAAGTGTCACGTTTGCCTGCCGGAAGCGGCAATTCATAATTTCGATGAAACGAGCCATCTATTTTATGGGCTTTCCCATGCTTGCAATAGGTCATACCTAACCCGGTATCTTCCTCAATGCTACACACAATGTCGTAGGCTGCATTCAAGGAAAAATCGCCCTGACCCGCAAAAAACAATTCCAGAAAATCGACTTCTTCAAAATCGTTTTCAGCGATGTAGGCCGGGAAGATTTCCGTTAACCCGGGGTAAACCCCTGCTGAAATGATAAACAGCAGTCCCTTCTCAGTGATCTCATTCTGTCTCTTTAGCAATTGACGATAGAGATGCTCATCTCCTGAAACATCTACATAATGGACGGCATGGGCTATGCACGCAGAGGCGACTGTATCGACAATTTGCTTGGAAGGCCCAGCACAATTGATGACGATATCGCATGGGCTACAAAAGCGATGAAGCTGTTCCTCGTTAAAAACATCTACTTGCAGGCATTCAATCCTCTCTTCCATCCCCTTAAAAAGGTCACCAAGCTTTTCCGGATTTCTGCCTCCTAACACTACATGATGGTTCGTAAACGCAAGAATGGTCTGAACGGCTTCTTTGCCTACGGTTCCACTAGCTCCCAGAATGCCAATCGTTTTTTTATCCAATGGTCTCTCTCCCTTTCCAGCCTGATTCTTTGCGCTAGCCTTCAAAGAGAAGACAAGGCTGACGATTGCCAAAAAGTCGCTGTTTCCTTGTTCATTCTCCTTGAAGACAACGCAGGTCAGTTCTAGTAAATCAAATGGTTCCCTCGTCATAATTTGCTGCAAGCTGTTCAGTCGCTGAAGCACTTGCGTCAATGAACTCAGCAAGCATGCAAATCGTGGAATACTCAAAAAGAGTTTGCATAGACAATTCAATTTGATATCGCTCTTTTAGGAGATTGATGCATTGAATGGCACGTAACGAATCCCCGCCCCGTGCGAAGAAACTGTCATGTATCCCAATCGGGCTACAATTCAACACCTCTTCCCAAACACTGGCTATGCTGATTTCAGTCTGTGTGGAAGGTGCAACATGTGCTTTTTTCGGCAAGCTTTCCTTCTTCCCGCCGAGCTTTGCAAGTGCTTTACGATCTACTTTTCCATTGGCTGAAAGAGGTAGCTTATCAAGCAGCACATACTCGGTTGGCACCATGTAGTCAGGTAGCATTTTCTGCATCCAATCGGACAATTTTTCTGGTCTAAACACCTTACCTGATTCAGGTGCCTGTGCCACGATGAGATGTCGATCGAATTTTGCTGCGACCTGATTGTTTTGCGGGAATGCCCGTACATGTGAAAAGCCCTGTCTCTCCAATCTCGTGCACCATTGATCCGGCGCTAATAAAGGAAGATAATTCGCCTTACGCTCATCCTCTAGATGACTGAATCCATCTTCGAAGAACCCGACAGTGGTCAGCATAAGTCGGCTATTGCGAGTTGACTCTACTAGGAGCAGAACTCCACCCGGTGCCAGCATTCCTCTCAGGTACTCAAGTGTCTTGTCCAGGTTTCGTGAGCGATGGAGAGTATTATCTGCGACAATTACATCGAAAGAATGCGGCTCATAGCCTTGCCATAGCGGCGCTGTATTCATGTCAAACAATCCGTATTCAAGTGGCGCCTGCTCTCCCCACTCCAGTTTTGCCCTATCTGTAAAAAAGGCAGACTCGTCAGCGTAGACATATCGAGTACGCTCCACAGGCAAAGCGGAAACAAGCGTTGGTGTCAAACCTCCGACTCGTGTACCGATTTCTAGCACCCGCAGCTCTTTGTCAGATGGGTAGCTGTTCACTATCGTGCAAAACACCTCTTTAGCAAGATTGCCGTAATACTCGCGCGTAAAGTCAAACCTATTCAGGCCTGCTGGTGTCAACGAAGCATCTTCTGTAAAGAAAAGCTCAAGTGGATCAAGCTTGCCTGTTAAAAGATTCATAAACAATGAAGAGTCTCGCGAAAAATGATCTTCTAGAGCCTGTACTGCTTCCGTACCTACAGGTGAAACCGACAACGCGTTATCCTGAGTGAATGTAGCTAGCCCCTCGCGTAACGAACGGAGACTTTGGTATGTTCCGTCCTCATTTTTTACGAGTAGCCCTTCTTCCATAAGCACATTAAGCCAGTGAAGCAGCAAGGTCTTGTAACGCGGATGAATCTTGCATTGGCGCACCAGATCACCTATGGAATAACGCTCTCCTTGACTTGAGAACATCCCCATCTCATCCAGCATGCGGCATATAAAGGCAGAGCTTACACGGTCTGCCTCATGGAGGAACCGCGCGATTGCCTCAGCATCCATAGAATCAGGGACTTGGGCGGCCTGTAGCTGACCAGCACTGCTGATTTCCTGCCAGCGTGATTCACAATCAGCCGGATCTGCCTGCTCGGTTTCCAACAACTCCGCTCCTCTTTGCTGATCAAGTACCACATACCCCACCAAGCGTTTCTCCTCGCCTGATGCGTCCGGTACTGCAACGATCGCGTTCTTCACTCCGTCATGACGCTTCAGAGCCGTTTCAACCTCTCCTAGTTCAATCCGATGACCGCGGATTTTCACCTGAAAGTCTTCCCGACCAAGAAACTCTAGATTGCCATCAGGCAAGTAACGACCCAAATCGCCTGTACGATAGAGACGTTCACCTGTATGAGGATGATTGATGAACTTGTCATTCGTCTTGCTTTCATCCTGCCAGTAGCCTTTTGCAAGGCCGATTCCACCGATATAAAGCTGTCCTGGCACCCATACCGGACAATTTTCCATCCATTCGTTAAGCACATAAAAGCGTTGATTGATCATCGGACGACCATAAGGAATGCTCTTCCAGCTTGGGTCAATGTCTTTGATCGGATACAGATTCGACCAGATCGACGCCTCTGTGGCTCCACCCAAACCGATCACCTGTACTTGCGGGAAATAAGCCTTAATCTTGTCTGGCAAATCTAATGGAATCCAGTCACCGCTCAACAGAACCAGACGCAATGTTTGTGGCAGTTCTACATTTCTTCCGGAAGCATACTCGATCAGCATCTGCATCAGCGCTGGAACCGTGTTCCAGACTGTCACTTGCTCCTGCTTCATCCATTCAATCCAGTGGGCAGGATCTTTGGACTTGTCTGCTTCCGGCATGATGATCGTTCCACCTGCTGCCAGCATGCCGAAAATGTCGTACACCGATAGGTCAAAATTCAGATTGGAAAGGGCCAGTACACGATCTTGTGGTCCTACAGAAAAACGTTGGTTCACATCTTCAATCGTGTTAACAACGCCTCGATGGTCGATCATAACCCCTTTTGGCAAACCTGTTGACCCTGAGGTGTAAATCACGTAGGCTAAATCTTCCGGCTGCCCTGCAAACGGCAGTAGGCTCATTGCCTCATCCCTTGCTGGCATCTGATCTACTAACAGTCGTTCAACGTCCTCAGGCCAGCTCAATTGCTCATCCAGCCAAGACTGAGTAAGCACAATGCGAATTTGTCCGTCACGCAATAGCTGTGAACGACGCTCCTCAGGATGCGCTGGATCGATAGGCAGATACGCCGCACCAGACTTCAGAATCCCAAGCGTTGCCACAACCTGCTCCCAGCCTTTCTCCATCACAACAGCAACCAATGTGTTGGGCTTGGCTCCCTTTGCCTGCAACAAATTAGCTATTGTATCGGCAGAGAGGGATAACTCCTCATACGTCAAAGTCCGATTGGCAGAAATGACGGCTGGATGGTTCGATTGCTGAACCGCTTGTTTTGCAAATCGTCCAGTGAGCGTTTCTGAAGATACAGGCGCATCTGTATCGTTGGCCTCAATCCTTGCCTCTAAACGCGGAACAGAAATAAGACTAGACGTCTCTTTCTGCCATATCGCCTCATCGTCAGTCAGACGCTGTAGCAATTGGCAATAAGCACTGAACATGTCAGCAAGCATTCCCTCAGGGAACAGACCCTCTACCGCATCCCAAATCAGGAGCAGTTCCTCGTCTTGCTCAACCACCTGATGGTCGAGCCATACTTGCGGTGTTTGCGTAATGTTATACATGAGCTTGCCCAGCCATTTTCCATCTGTCTCGCTACCGCTCCACTGGTTAACCCCAAGAGCACTCGTAAAGACAACCGGCATCGTGACACCATGATGCTCACCCGTTTGCTTTGCCAATTCGCGTTGTACCTGAACACCTCCAACATACGGGTGATCCAAATCGCTCCAAAGCTGCTGCTGCAAATTCCGTCCTCGCTCCAACCATGTTTTGCCTTTGGAAAGCTCCACAGCCAGCAAGGTCAATGTAGTGAAATCTCCTACGATATCATTAACTTGTGCGTGAAGCGGCAGTCGGTTAAATTGTGTCAGATTAATTGTAAAGCGGGAGCTCTTGCTCCAAGCCCCAAGCGTTTCAGCATAAGCTGTCAGTAGAATTCCTGAAGGTGTAAGTCCAACCTCCGCCGTCCGCTTTTTAAGCTTCTGCCACGCTTGTTTAGACAGCTTTGCTTCCAAACGGCTAAATCGTTGTTCAGTAAGAGATTCTGGACTTTGAGCCAAAGGTAGCTGAGGAGCAGGAGGCAAATCAGGCAATCGCGCAATCCAATAATCGAGATCGCGTTGATACAGCTCAGATGCCTTAAGCTCTTCCAAGGCAAGAACATAATCCCTAAATGACAATTCTAATGTCGCCAACGGTGCATCCGGCTCATGATAGAGCCTAGTCCATTCGCTCAGAAGATGAAACATGCTCCACCCGTCAAAAATCAGGTTGTCAAAGCTGATATGCAGACGAACGCGCTCTTCTCCAAAGCGGGAAGCCCTTACGTCAAACAAAGGCCACACGTCTGTAGAAAGCACCTGATGCGACATTTCTTCCCGAATCTGCTTCAATTCGGCTTGGACCTCTTCAGGGGCCTTGCCTCGCAAGTCATTGACAGTAATCAGATAGGCTGGAACATCCTCTAAAATTCGTTGCTGCCAGCCATCCGGCATGATGACAGCCCGCATCATTTCGTGGTGATCAATCAGTCTCTGCCAAGCACGATTGATCCGCTCAAGGTCTAAATTTTGTCCTTCAATCTCAAAATAACAATGAGTGGAGACATTGCCCAATGCGTAAAGACCGCTTCGACCAACCCAATACGCCTGCTGGATATCGGTCAATGGGAAAGGCTGGTTCCGATCCTGTGGCATCGGGACGATTTGTGGTAGGGCTTCCGCCGAATCGTCATGCTGCCCTCTCTGGTCCATAAGCGTCTGGACTTGCCCTGCCATCCCTGCAATCGTAGGCTTTTCAAAAATCCGCCCCAATGACAGCTCTACCTCAAACCTGCTGCGTACCAGAGCACCTAATTTGGTAGCCAAAAGAGAATCTCCGCCCAATTCAAAATAGTTATCCGTAATACCAACACGATCCATTTCAAAAAGCTGGCACCAGATCGCCGCAAGGTCTGTTTCAATTGGCGTCCTCGGAGCTGTATAAGCTTTTTCCGCCTTAGCCTTGATCAGCTTGTCAGGGGTCGGCAGTGCTTGTCGATCCACCTTGCCATTGGAAGTGAGTGGCATTTCGCTCAATAGTATGAAAGCTGATGGTACCATGTAATCAGGCAGCTTTTGGCTCAAAAAACCAGATAGCTTAACCGGATTGAATTGTGTAACATGAAGCGGCGCCTGCGCTACGATTACATGCTGGCCAAAGACACTTGCCGGATCATTCTGCTCTGGGAAGGAGGCAACCTGCGTGAAGGTTTGTTCCTGCAATAATTGTTGCCACTTTTCAACAGATAAAAGCGGTCGCTGTTCTGCATGTCTTTCGTCTTCAAAATGGATAAATCCGTCCTCAAGGAACCCTGTACTTACTTGCTGCAAACGACTATTGCGCGTCATTTCCAGCAAAATCAGCAAGCCTCCAGGAGCGAGAAGGGATTGCATATGTAAAAGAGCCGTTTCAATATTACGTGCACGATGCAGAGAATCCGAGGCGATAATGACGTCATACTGATGCGCATCATAGCCCTGATCCAATGGATTCTGGTCGATATCCAACAACTGATAATGCACAAACGAATACTCCCTGAATCTATTTTTTGCCGCACTTGTAAAGAAGGTCGAGTTGTCCGTGCATGTATAAAGGGCTGCATCAGAGCCCAGTAAAGCTAGTAACGATTCGGTTAACGCTCCGCTCCTTGCCCCAATTTCTAAAATACGCAGCGGTTCAGATCTGTTTTGCAGGCCATGTTGAATATCTTCAATGATTGATTGTGCAATGCTGTTTCTGTGCTTTGTGCCAGGAAGTGCTTGCATCAGATCATTTGGGGTCATACTCAGCTCATCTGAAAAGAAATAAGCCAGCGGATCAAGCTCTCCTGTCAAAAGCGCAACATTGGCGTTGTCCATTTGCTGGAGATAACGCAAAAGTGCTTGCGCATGCTCCTCCCATGCAGGAGGCAAATGGCTTTCCAGTGTCCCCTCAAGCCATTCTTCCGATATTGTCTGAACGATCGCGAATGTGTCCGGTGCTTGTATTCTGACAATGCCCTCGTCAGCCAATATCTGAAGCCACTGTCGGATCAACTCGCAGTAACGAGGCTGAATGCTACAATACTGCATCAGAGAATCGAGCGTGTAGCTTTGATTTGTCTGCAAATCTACCCCTGCTTGTCTCAGCGCACGGCAAATATAGCGAACACCAAGGCGCTCCATATAGGCCCAAAACACAGGAAAATCTGTTGGACTAATCTCATTGATCCATTCTTGTTCGCGTCCTGCCTTCATTACATGGTCCCAAAGTACCTCGGTCTGTTTCAGATCAGCGCTTACGCTGTCATACAAGGATGATTCGTTTGCCTGTTCTGGAACCACATAGCCAATCAGATGCTTGTTTTCCCTAGAATCGCCCACTGCTGTGACGACTGCATCACGTACACCTGGATGCTGCTTCATGGCTGTTTCGATCTCACCCAGCTCAATGCGATGTCCTCTGATTTTGACCTGAAAATCCTGGCGTCCGAGAAATTCAATCGTGCCATCAGGCCAATATCGTCCTAGATCACCGGTTCGATACCAACGGGAACCATTCCAATTGACAAAGCGTTCTTCGGTAAGCACCGGATCACCCCGATAGCCTAATGCGACACCGGCTCCTCCAATCCAGAGTTCGCCTGCCACCCAGTCGGGGCAATCTCTTCCTTTGACATCCACCACTCGATACGCCTGATTGGTCAGCGGACGCCCATAAGGAATCGATGTCCAATGTGCTGGCAGCGGCAATGTAACATGGAAGAAATTAGACCAGATGGATGCTTCTGTAGCTCCCCCCATCGCTACCAGCTCGCTATGCGGGGCTGCACGTTTCAGACGCGGTGGCAAATCAAGGCCAATCCAGTCACCGGACAGCATTGTTAAGCGAATCGGCAAGCTGTCGTACTGTCCGCTTTCCGCGGCGATTAATAGCATATCGAGCAGTACTGGGACGGAATTCCAGAGTGTGATCTGATACTTGTCAACCAGCTTAACCCAATGGACAGCATCACGGCGTGTCTCCTCGGTAATCAGCACAAGAGAGCCGCCCACGCTTAATAGTCCAAATATGTCATAGACAGAAAGGTCAAAATCAAGAGCGGAAACCGCTAAGATACGATCAGTTGAACCAACCTGATAGCGCGTGTTAATGTCAGCAACCGTATTCCATGCTCCAAAATGACTGATTTCTACCCCTTTTGGTTCACCAGTGGAACCTGAAGTAAAGATGATATAAGCTGGACTATCCCCAGCAATTGAGACAGGCTCACTCAAGGGAGCTATGCTTACCGCGTTCGCGATTGACAATACAACGGCATCCTCTGGCCATTCCAAAGCTTGAGCCCATTCATCATCGGTTAGTACGTATCGAATGTCTGCTTTTTTATGAATTCGCTCGCGACGAGTAGCCGGTTGTCCGGTGCCAATCGGAACATAGCAGCCACCAAGTGCCATAATGCCAAGCACCGCAGCGATTTGATCGATTCCCCTCGGCATGGTAACGGCAACAGGATCTCCCGATTTTATTCCCTGTTCCTTAAGGAATGCCGCCACCTGCAACGCGTACCTAGATAGTTCGCCATACGAAATATTTGTATCTGTATGACTATCAATCAGCGCCGTTTCTTGCGGATTCGTAGCAGCATGAGTAAAGAATGCACTGTGCAGGCATTGACCTTGTTGTGCGAGTAACGATTCACTGTCTTGGTTCTGCCTTTGCTGCTCCAGATTAGGCAGAAGCTTTGGTGTAGCTTGCCAATCATTGTCATGGGCAACTAGCCAGTCCATGAGTTGGCCAAAAGCAGCAAACATTTGGTCAATCATGCCGTCCGGAAATAGCTGATCGACGGAATCCCACGCCAGCAATAAGCCACCATCCATTTCATAGGACTGAAAATCAAGCCATACCTGCGGCGTTTGCGAAATCATATAGGAGAGCTGTCCTAAAGTCTGACGGCATTCCTCATTGATGAGCGGTGTACCTAAATTGCATGCGAAAACCACAGGGGCAAAATCCCGCTCTCCCGGGCGAACTCTCGCCAAATCACGTTGAAGCTGTACGCCCGAATAAGCTGCGTGAGCGACATCCTGATGAAACTGTGCTTGCACCGCATGAACACGCTCCAGGAATGATTGACGGGTACGTAGGTCAACGGCAAGCAAAAGCAGGTTGGTAAAATCGGCAACAACCTCTTCAATGCCAGCGTCTCCGGTTTGGCGATCAAACAATGGTATATTAATGAGAAACTGCGAATGGGTGCTCCAGCGATCAAGAATTTCTGCATATGCCGTTAACAGTACCATCGCCGGTGTGACTCGTTTGGCTGCGGATCGTTTTTGTAAAAGCTTCCAGTCCTCAGCTTTCATGAAATAGTTCCTTCTTGTAAAAACAGGTGCCTTAATCATTTCCGGCTTTTCCTTCAACGGTAAGCCCGGCGCTCCTGGTAGCGTGGACAGCCTCTCCTGCCAATAGTGGGCGGCTTGCTTTCTGTCTGAGGCCCGGTGCTGTGTTTCATGCTGAAGATAGCTGGCAAAGCTCCAATGAGCAGGTGCCGCTGGTTGGCAGCCACGTGCATATGCCGCTGCTAGATCGCGTAACAGAATGTGCAGGCTTTGCACGTCAGCTACAAGCAAATCAATATCAAAATGCAGCCGGGTACGCCCCTCTGGCAACAAACTCAGCTCCAGACCCGCTACCTCTCCCTTCTCCACCGCCAGACGACGATGTGACAGACGGCCACGTATACTCTCCAGCTTCAGGGTGAGCTCATCCTCGGCATATAAACGCAGGTCATGAACAGGCACTGTTTTTGTATAAGGAGTGCTCAGCACCTCTTGCTGTCCATCAGCCAAAAATCTTGCCCGAAGCATCGGATGATGCATGAATAACTGTTCCCATGCGGCTTGCAGACGTCCATGCTCCACGCCTGATCCATCAATCTCCAGATAGGCATGGCATCCAACTCCGCCCATAGGCTGATCATCTTGGCGTCCAATCCAATAAGCATATTGCACATCCGTCAGCGCAAAAGGACTATTCGTCTCCTCTTGTGTTTGGACTGTTTGTTCTTGGACTGCTATATTATTGTCATTTATGGAAGAAGGCGCCGGACTGTTTTTTTGCAGAAGCGCCCACCAATCACTCAGGTGAGGGGAAGCGATCAGCTCAGCAAACGTAACCTTCACGCCTTCCTTTCGCCATTTATTGACCATTCTCATCATTTGTAACGAATCCAATCCCAGCTCGATCAGATTCTGATCATCATGAAACTCGACAGGCGCAGGCAGCATAGCCTGAATCTGCCTCCGCACCTCCTCATAGCTTAATGAGGAGGCAGGGCTTGTGGATTGGCTGTCAATGCGCAGATGTTTCATCAGAGTTACCACCTTCCCAGGCAATGCCTATACTGGTTTTACTTTTTCCACTTCACGGCTGGATACAACCAGCTGCCTGGAAAAACTGCTCAATTTTTCACGTGTTTCTTCCAGCTCTCTGGTTGGTAAAGACATCTCTACCACGCCTGCTCCGGCATGTAGCCATGCACTGTTGTTTTGTTGATATATTGTTCGTAGCACCAGAGCAGCGTCCATTGCACCATCGCTGTCAAAGGTCATGACGCAACCGCTGTAGAGATTTCTCGGTTCAGATTCAAGTCTGCCTATGGCATCGATGGATTCTTTTTTTGGAATACCAGAAGCAGTGACGGCAGGGAACAGTGCACGGAACGCATCCCATGAGTTGAACTCAGGCTTTATTTTCCCTTTCAATCTTGAAGCAATATGCTGAACTGTTCCCCGGCTGGCAACAGACATGAAATCACTCAAGAAGATCGTCGTAGAATCGCAGACGCTTTTTAGCTCTTCAAAGGCAAGTTTTACAGATACCGCATGCTCCGCGATCTCCTTAGGATCATTTAAAAGCTCATCCTTAAGCTTGTCTCCCTCGTCCTCGTTGCATCCACGCGACCGCGTTCCTGCAAGCGGGAAGGTACTTACCCATCCATTGCTATCAACCTCAACCACCGTTTCTGGACTAAAGCCAGCCACATGTAAACCATCGAGGCTAAGCAAAAATGAACGAGCAGGAGTGTTTACTCTTCTGCCTGCGATATAGCTAGCCACCATATCAAGCTCTTGGTGGATCGGAATTTTTCTAGATAGGATCACCTTGTGGTATTTGCGCTCCTTAATCTCTCGAACAGCCTCCGCTACCCCTTGCATGTAGGCTTCAGCGCCATACGTATTAACCTCAGGAACATCCAGTTTTTGACTGATCACTCTTTGCACAAGAGCATTTTTCTCGTCGTCGAGTCCATTTCCATTCTCTCGAAGCTTTCGTAGTAAATCAGCGAATTCATTTCGTTTTTCTTCACGTAGAGCTCTTAACAGAATAGAGCCTTTGGTAAAGCGAATTTCCACCTCTGGAATAAACAGTTTAATAAGGCGACCGGCTTCAGACAGTAATGGCAGATTCTGATAATAGCGGGCCATTCCAAAGTTAACAGTTCCATAGGCACGCCAGTTTTTTAGCGGTATAGAAGCAAATGCTTTGTCAATTGTTGCGCTTAGCAGGTTATTTTCAAAACGGATTGTTTGGTTGTCATAGGTTAGGGTTGTATGTTGCCCATCTACAGTTAGAAGAGCATGAATCCCCATCCCCAACGACAGCTCATCTCCGTTTTCATAAAGCAGATAGTTTTCATAAAGACCTTGCTCAACAATTTGTGAAGCTGCCAAATGAACGTCTCCCTCAAAAGCAATCGTTTCCTCCAGATAGGAGACCTCGCACGTCGTTGCATGGCTCTTTGGCGCTGTCGCTAATTCTTTGAGCTTGGCTTTATTTACTTTACCGACGCTAGTAAGCGGCCAGTACTCGATGAATTCGATTTGATCGGGCATCTTATAACGCGCCACTCCCTTTTCATGGAAAAAGGCATGAATATCAGCAAGGGTGATTTCCTGATTGTCAGTGATGACATAAGCGCAGCTTTTTTCACCAAGTGTTGGGTCTGGCAGAGTAATCAGAGCAGCATCCTTGATATCTGGATGCATACGCAGGTACGCCTCTACTTCAGCAGGCATGATTTTTTCCCCCGCTCGGTTAATTTGCTCCTTGATTCGTCCCCCGATCTGGAAATTTCCCTCCGGTGTGATCCTTGCCTTGTCGCCAGAACGATAAAAGCCATCAGGAGTAAAGCTCTCGCGGTTCTGCTCCGGGGCTCTGTAGTACCCGCTTATTGTATAGGGGCCTCGAACGATAAGTTCCCCATATGCACCTGTCTCAACGTCATTTCCATATTCATCAACAATTCGAACCTCATCCGCATCGGAGAGTGGACGGCCCTGGCAACTGGTGATGACAGACTCTGGATCATCAAGCGATGTGCAGCAGATGAGGCCCTCTGCCATTCCAAATACCTGTTGGAGCTTACACTTCATTTCATGAATGACGCGTTTTGCGAGATTTTCATCTAACATGGAGCCGCCTACCTGCAGAACTTCAAGGCTTGAGAGATCGTTGGAGGTATCCCATTCCAGCACTTCAAGCCATACATGGACAATAGAAGGTACAAGGGCAGTGATCGTCACCCGTTCTTTTTCAATAAGGGGAAAAGCTTCGTCGCAGCTTGTTGTTTGACACAACACGACTTTGCCTCCAGCAGACAGTGTGCCAAGAATTCCGGGGCAGCAGAGAGGAAAGTTATGCGCAATCGGTAAAACAGCAAGATAGACGCTTTGCGGAGTCAATTTGCAACGCGTTGCGGCTGCTTTTGCATTGTATGCGTAATCGGCATGGGTTCTTGGAATGAGCTTAGGAGTACCGGTCGTTCCACCGGATAAGAGCAACAGAGCAGTGTCCTTGTATGAAGGCACATCCAGCTCTGCTGGGGTCCCGCTGATATCAGCAAGATTGATGCCGATGTCACTTTCTCCATCAGTCATGACAAATTTGACGGACGGATGCTTTTTAACCAATTGTTGCGCCAGTTTAGTGTAGTCAAAGCCAAGAAACGTAGTTGGTATTATATAAGCAACCGGTTTGGCGAGTGTAAAAATTCCGTCTAGTTCAGCCTCTCTATGAGCAGGTAAGACCAATATCGGCAAAGCACCAATGCGAAAGAGGGCAAAGCATGTGAGTACGAAGGAAATCCGATTCGGAAGCTGTACAGCCACATTGTCCCCTTTCTTGATTCCCATCTGAATGAAACCAGAAGCTAGCTCATCAACCTGACTGTCAAGCTCTTTGTAGGTGAGTCTGCTATCTCCTTCCACTAGCGCTTCTCGATTCTGGTATTGTTGGGCCCATATGCGCAATTGCTGCCCAAGCGTTTTTGGCTCCCAAAATCCGAGTTGTTCGTTTTTTTGCAGTATCCTCAAACCATTCTGTAGTCGCTTTCATTATGTCCTCCTCTTGAATACCTGCGGGTCAATCATTGTGCACCCAAAGCGGGATTATGCAGGGTACTGTCAATCTGGTTGCATGATCGTGATGGTTTGTCTAACAATACGATATTGATAATGATAATCATTGTCAATAGTTTTCAGCCACAATTTTTCTTGATATTGGTAAAAAGCGCTGAATTCCCTTCCCATTTCTCACTTTTCCTTCGTTCATTCCGCCAGGTTTTCTGGCTTACATTCATGTTCGTAGTGCATTTGTATTACCAGAGTACTGAGAAGATTCCTTCACCGACACTTGAACACTCCTCCAGTCGGGATGCATGCGATAGCGCTCTGGACAAAAAGCCACTACTATACAAACAAGATGGGCGGAAGTAGTTCGTACATTCTCCCCTATCCCGCTTTTATGGCTATTGCCTTCTTGCGCATACCCGATCTGTTGAAACAATGTTAGTTGTGATCCCTGCCATTTCGTTATTCGCCATGGCGAAAAAAGACGCCTTATTTCTCTAGCTGGATCGATCCTCATTCATTAGCTGTCTCTTCTTGGAAGCGTTAGTTCTTTTTGCTGTGAAATGATTTTTGTAACGGATTGCATAAGTCTCTCCCTTTTTGCTGTCAAAAAGAAATGATCCCCTTCAATCATCTCAAGCGTAAAATCAGAGCTGGTATGACCCTCCCAAGCTTCCATCTCCTCTCGATTCGCCTCCGTGTCCTCAGTTCCGCAAAATGCAGAAATTGGGCATTTGAGGAGTGCTTCCTCTGCATACACGTACGTTTCGTCTACAGCAAAGTCCGCTCGCAATACCGGGAGAAACAGGTTCATGAGCTCCCTATTTTGTAAAATTGCCTCGGGAGTGCCGGAAAAACGGCGCAGTTCACTGACAAACTCATCATCAGGCAAATGATGCAAAGGATGTGGCTCTGGTATGTGCGGAGCTCGGCTTCCTGAAACAATCAGGCGGCAAGGCTGGAGCTTCCATTTTCTTCGAACAGTTCGTGCAAGCTCAAAAGCAATTCGCGCTCCTAAACTATGGCCAAAAAAGAGAAACGGGCGATCCAAATACGGATAAATTGCCTGAGAGATTGCTTCCACTAGCGCCTCCATTTCACATAAAGCTTGTTCCCCAATCCTGTTCTCCCTTCCTGGAAGCTGGATAGGGTACACCCCAATATCCCGGGGCAGCGCATTTGCCCAGCCTCGGTAAGCTGATGCCCCTCCTCCTGCATAGGGCAAGCAGAAAAGACGAATAGTGTCTTTCGCTTCAGGTTGAGAAATCAGCCATGGAGTGGCTGCTTGATCAGTTTCCAACATAACTCCCCCATTCTTTCCATCAGTCGAGTCGGGCGCTAAGCTCCACCATGTCTTTTGACAAGCTCCTTTAGGGAGCGTCACTGGAATCTGTGCTACTTCGACCTTCGACCATAGTGGATATGAATATTCCTTTGATAATGATTATCATAATCATATTAACGCTGAATTTACAAAATCTGCATTTGATCTATTTTTTGTAAATTTACCTAGTTTTCCTCCCATTATCTCGTCCTAGGTCAATCAGATTGACTTTTTTGCAGATTATGCCAGTTTCTTAGCAACGACAGTTGATTGTCGCCAAGCATGATCGGGTAAAAAGGGCGTCATTTCTTCATCTTCTCGCTTCTTGCCGATAGCTCGACTATCGTCTCCCTTTTTCTGAATTCCAGTTTCTGGAGTCCAAATTTTGGGGATTGATCAAGAAATACGAAGAAACATCGAGATATTTGGCGAAAATAGCAGGAATATCTGCCAAAATATAGGCTTTTCCACTTTGACGATGATTCTCATTATCAATATTGTAATTCTATACCAGTATCATTACGTTTTACGTGAGACTGGCTACATAACCGCTTCACTAGCATTTCAAAAAAGGGAATAGAGGGGGATTTTACTTGATTTGAAGGGTACGATTTGAGTTGAAATAAAGGCTCATGTCAACAGACAGGAGGCAAAAGAAAACAATTCGGCAGTACAGGAAATCCTGACCTAACCGCCTCAGCAGATGCCGATAGACTACATGTGAAAAAATAGGAGGATTTAACATGCAAACACAGACAGAAGTCTCTCAAAACAGATGGAAAATGCGTGATTTCATTACACTTGCCATTTTCAATGTGGTGATGCTCATTATTATGACGATTTGTCCAATCTTTACGGTCGTTTCTTATCTGGTTGTAGGAGGAGCCGCTGCACTGTTTAATGGGCCGATTTATATGGTTATGTCCAATAAAATTAACAAACGCGGTGTACTGTTCTTTACTTGCATCATTACAGGCTTGTATTTTGTAGCTTTTGGTTATGCTTATTATCTGCTTACACTAGCTGTGATCGGAATTATCTGCGAATTAATCCTTTGGGGAGGCGATGCCTATAAGAGCACTGTCCGCAATTCCATTGGATACGCTATTTTTTATGTAGGCTGGTCTCTTTGCGGCGTTGTACCGCTTATTTTCTTCCGCGAGCAATATTTAGCTATTTTGAAGAAAAGCTACTCTCCAGAACAGCTTGAAGCCATGCTTTATTATTTTGATACGCCAAGCATGATTCTGATCATGTGCACAATCTCTGCTATCGGTGGGCTAGTTGGTTGCTTTATCGGGAATTTGCTGATGAAAAAACATGTGAAAAAGGCAAAGCTGGTATGAGCATTCTTGGTCCCAAAACGCATTTATTGGTGCTGATTTTAACAAGCATCCTCTCCACGCTTGTGAGCAGTTCATTGCAGGCACATTTGATGGTGCTTACTTGCGCATTGTATTTGATTTGCAACAAACAGCCCAGAAAGGCGCTTTTTTTTGTACTGTCATATATAGCTCTAATGACGATTTTAACGATTCTGCCAGAAGGTGCAGGAACAATCATTATTATTCTCTATACGTTTGCCAGAACGGTTCCGATGGTCATGATCGGGACGATGCTGATGATTTCAACTCCAAGCAGTATCATGTGTGCCTTTGAACGATTAAACGTCCCAAAAGCTGTGCTTATTATGATCTGCATTCTGAACCGCTTTTTCCCGGTTGTTTGGCTTGAAATGAAAGCAATTCGAAATGGCATCAGGGCCAGAGGCATTTTTCCCCAGTGGTATAGCGCTCTCTTACATCCAGCCATGGCCTACGAGTGCTTTTTTATGCCGCTGATCGTCCGTTGCCTGAAGCTATCGACTGAATTAGCCTCGTCCGCAGAACTGCGGGGCATTGAGTGTGGCTGCGCCAGAACCTCTGTCCATCCAGTAGGCTTTCGGGCCATAGACGGCATGGCGGTGGGGCTTTATACGCTGATCGGGACAGCGATTTATTGGACAGGAGGTCTGAACTTGTGATTGAGTTAAACGGCGTCACCTTCCGCTATGAACATGAAGGCGGAGAAGCCGAGAACGAAAACGGTGTAAAGCAAATCAATTTAGCTGTAAAGGCTGGGCAATGCATTGTGCTTTGCGGCCGTTCAGGCTGCGGCAAAAGCACGATCATGCGCCTTATCAACGGACTTGCACCCAGCTTTTATGCTGGTAGCCTCACTGGACAGGTGCATGTTGGCGGAAGAAGTCCTGCCGCTCTTAGTCCAGAAGAACGAACCAGACTAATGGGCGTCGTGTTTCAAGACCCCCGTAGCCAGTTTTTCATGGAAACCGTGCGGGACGAGCTGGCGTTTTCAGCCGAAAACCTCGGAGTTTCGCCACAAGAGATTATGAACCGAATTGAAAAACAAGCGAAAGAGCTGGATATCTTTCATTTGCTCGACCGTCCTCTTCATATGCTATCTAGTGGGCAGAAACAGCGGGTGGCCATTGCGGCAGTGTCTGTTCTTTCACCACCGCTTCTGATGCTTGACGAGCCTACTGCCAATCTAGATCATCACTCTACGCAAAATCTCATTGAAATCCTGAGTAGGCTTAAGAAAAACGGCACTACCCTCTTCATCAGCGAGCATCGGTTACACCCACTCTTGCCTGTTGCCGATCTATTTGTCTGCATGGATAAAGGAAAGATCGCACAAACATGGACGAAAGAAGAATTTTCTCAGCTTTCCTACGAAGACGTACGTCCATACGGTCTGCGCCACCCTGATATGATTACATGCCTATCGGAAAACAAATCAGCTGAAGTGCCGAAATCCCTCCCTGCTCTGGAGGGTCGGAAGCTTACCTATCGATACAAAAGAAAAGGCGATGGGATTACAGACGTAGACATCACGCTTTTGAAAGGAGAGGTTACCGCACTGACAGGGGAAAACGGAACGGGAAAAACCACCCTGAGCAAGGTTCTATGCGGTCTTCTGCGCCAGCAAAAAGGGGTGATTTTCAGTCAAGGAAGCCGATTATCGGCAAGCCAACGACGCGCCTCCAGCTATCTTGTCATGCAGGATGCTGACTATCAGCTCTATGCGGACAGTGTAGGTAATGAGATTGTTTTAGGGAGACGTGTGGATGATTCGCTTCGTTTGAAGGCCTATGAGGCATTGGATGCCTTTGGCTTAGGAGAGCTTCGAGATCGGCACCCTGCCTCCCTTTCCGGCGGAGAAAAGCAACGAGTAACCATGGCCGCGGCTTATTGTTCAGATGCGGAATTAATCATACTAGACGAGCCGACCAGCGGACTTGACGGCGACAGCGTACTCAAGGTTGTTGCATGGGTAAAAAAATTAGCGCAGGCTGGCAAAATCGTCCTCATCATTACGCACGACAACATCCTTTCCGAATTAGCCTGCGATCAAGTCATTGAGCTGAGGAATCGGCAGAAGGAAGTGATAACCGTTGAAAGCTAAGGAAAAAAAGGGAATTTCAAGGCTAATCGAGCTTGCCGGTGAAAAAAAGTCACTTATGGTGTGGTCAGCAATTCTGTCTACCGTAAGCGTGTTTTTGATGCTGGTTCCGTATCTCTCAGTCTACTATGTGATGACTGAGCTTTTAACACATGCTTCTGATATTTCCTCTGTGAACGCTGCGTACATACTACAGTGGGCTATTTGGGGAATTGTAGGTATGCTACTGGGTTATTTCTTCATGTATGTCGGCGGAATGCTTTCGCACATTGCCGCTTTTCGCATCCTCTATGGCATTAGAGTCAAGCTGTCAGATCATATCGGGGCGCTCCCTCTTGGCTACTTTAATAAAAATGCTACAGGTAAAGTCAAAAAAATCGTTGAGCTGGATGTAGAAAAAATCGAACTGTTCATCGCCCACCAGCTACCCGATCTGATTAACACGATCGTCATGATCATAGCAATTATTGTCACGATGTTTTCATTGAACATTTGGCTTGCACTGGCTTGCATCATCCCCATGCTGATTGGATTTGCCGCCCAATTCTCCATGATGGCCGGCAAAAAAGCAAAGCAGGGATTGAAGGAGTATTTTGACGCGCTAGAAAACATTAATACTTCATCCATCCAGTACGTACGAGGGATGCCCTCTATCAAAATCTTTGGGCAAACCGTTCACTCTTTTCGAAAATTCCATGAAGACATGCTGCATTACCGTAATTTTAGTGTGACTTATACAGACAATTTTCAAAACGGCTATGTTTCCTTTAAAGTCATCCTTTTATCATTAGCAACTTTCTTTTTACCTGTCGGACTGTTTTTTATCAGCACAGATCCACATAACATCGCCTTTGCCGCAACATTGCTGTTTTTTCTCGTTTTGTCACCGGGTATTTCTACGCCGATTTTCAAATTAAACAGCTTTGCCTCCACCCTTAACACGATTGTTGAAGGGGTCAACCGCATTGACCGTATGTTCAAGGAAACAACCATCAAAGAGCCTGAAATCGGCAAACAGCCTTCGTCTTATGACATCGGCTTCCATGAGGTTTCCTTTTCATACGGAGATGAAGGCAGCCCAGAGGTTTTGCAGGGAATCAGCTTTATAGCACCCCAGGGCAAAATCACTGCGCTGGTCGGCCCATCCGGTTCAGGAAAATCCACTGTCGCCCAGTTAATCCCGCGGTTTTGGGACGTGCGAAAAGGAAGCATCACCATTGGCGGCGTGGATATCCGCGACATGAAAATGAATGAGCTAATGGACACCCTGTCCTTTGTCTTTCAGGATACGTTTCTGTTTTCCGATACACTTTACAATAATATTTTGGCGGGCAGGCCAACTGCAACACAGGATGAGGTCTATGAAGCAGCGAGGGCAGCGCAATGTCATGAATTTATTGAGCGTTTGCCAAATGGTTACGATACGCTAATTGGCGAGGGCGGAGTTTATCTATCAGGCGGCGAGGAACAGCGAGTATCTGTGGCAAGAGCCATACTGAAAAATTCCCCTATTCTTGTACTCGATGAAGCTACCGCTTATGCAGATTCGGAAAATGAATACCAGATGCAGCTTGCGCTACGCGAGCTTATCAAGGACAAAACTGTATTGATCATTGCCCATCGTTTGACAACTATATGCGAAGCAGATCAGATCATTGTCCTGAAGGAAGGGCAAATCGACGATCTCGGAACCCATAGCGAGCTTCTTGCTCATAATGGCTTATACAAAAGCATGTGGGACGCCTATACATCCTCAGCAGAATGGAAAATCGACATTTCGCAGAAGGAGGGGGAATTCGTGTGATAAGGGAACAGCTTTACAACATTACTGCGGGTGAACCAAAGAAAATATGGAAGCCCATCCTTTGGGCTGTTTTGGCCAACCTAGTCAATATATTTCCGTTCGGATGCCTGGCCGCAGCGGTAAGTATGATTTATGCCTACTATTCGACAGGACAATCCTATTTGAACATGCAAACGCTCTGGCTCATATGGGGGGGCATGCTGTTTTTCCTTGTCCTTGTGTTTCTATGCGAACGGATGTCTTACCGTTCCACCTACCGCAGTGCGTACGTATCTTCTGCTGATGGACGGATACAGCTAGCAGAGCATATGCGTAAGCTTCCTTTAGGATTTCTCATGAAAAAGGACCCCGGAGAACTCGGCCATATGATGATGAATGATTTTACTCATTTAGAAAATGCCGCGACAAATATCCTACCTCAGCTTGTAAGCGGTGCGATTATCCCCATCTTGGCCTTCTTTGGTCTACTTTTTATAGACTGGCGAATGGCTGTAGCTATGCTTGCAGGGTTACCCGTAGCTGTGCTGTTGCTATGGAGTATTTCCGGTCTAGAACGAAAACTTGGCAAGAGTCACTCCGCTGCCAAGATCGTTTTGGCAAATTGTTTGCAGGAATACCTGTTGGGGATGAAAATAATCAAGGCATACAATCTGCGCGGTGAGAACTTTACAAGATTAAAACAGTCTTTTTATCGTTATATGAAGGAAAGCATTAAGCTGGAGGGTGTGCTAGGGCCATTCTTTTTAGTTGCCATGGCCTTTATGCAAACTGGCGTGCCCTTAATGACCATCGTGGGAGTTTATCTCATATTGGGCGGAGAAATTACAGTTCCTTTGTTTGCTACATTCTTGTTAGTGGGTACCCGTGTTTTTGATCCACTATCGGTTGCTATCATGCGCCTCCCAGCGTTCAAATATGATGCCATGGCTGGAGAACGCATCGTTAATCTATTAAATGAGCCTGTCATGAAGGGTGAAGCCGAACCACCCGAAGGTCATGATATCCGCTTTGACAGCGTGACCTTTAGCTATGACAAGAACATCGTGCTAGACAATGTTTCTATGGAAATGAAGGAAGGAACGCTTACCGCGATCGTTGGCCCTTCAGGAAGTGGAAAGAGCACATTGCTGCGCCTGATTGCACGATTTTACGACCCTCAGCAAGGGAAAGTACTGTTTGGCGGTAGCGATGTAAGTGAAATGGACCCGGAAAAGCTTATGAAAAAAATCTCCATGGTATTTCAGGACGTTTACTTGTTCCAGGACACAATCGGCAACAATATCCGCTATGGACGCGAGAACGCTACGCAAGCAGAAATTGAGGAAGCTGCTAAAGAAGCTTGCTGCCATGATTTTATCATGAAGCTGCCACAGGGTTATGACACCATGATCGGGGAAGGCGGATCTACGCTCTCTGGTGGCGAACGTCAACGCATTTCCATCGCCCGAGCCATACTCAAAAATGCCCCCGTGATCCTGCTTGACGAGGCCACCTCCTCCCTCGATCCAGAAAACGAGGTGGAAATGCAAAGAGCAATCAATCGCCTGATTAAAAAGCGTACCGTCATCATGATCGCTCACCGATTAAAAACCGTGGTCAACGCAGACAAAATTATCGTGCTGGACAAAGGCAAGATCGTCGAAGAGGGGCAGCATGAGGAGCTTATCAAAAACGCGGGGTTATATGCGAAGCTGTGGGAGCTTCAGACCAAAACGAATGGCTGGAGAATTACCGCCTAATAGATTATTCCTTGAACCCGTGAGATCGCTTTATTGAAAAGGAAAGAAAGCACTCTCTCTGATCACTTTCTCTGAGCCTTTTTAACAAGATAGAGGCAATGTAGCATCCGCCAGCACATCAATCTGATAGCATAAAAAAGCCGCCGAGGTTTCTCGGCAGCCCGACACCTCCACAACTGTGAAGGTGTTTTTTTTATTTTGGATACCTAGAGTTAATACGTAAAAGTACGAGTAAGCTTTTGCAGCTCTTCAGCCATGCTAGACAGAGAGTTTGCCAATGCAGTTACCTCTTCCATCGAAGCAAGCTGTTCCTCTGCTGAAGAAGCAATATTTTGCGAATGATCCGTTGCCTGTTGGGCAATATGAGACACATTTTCTCCACTGGCTGAAATTTCTTGCAAGCTCGCTGATATCTGTTGACTAATGCTAGCTAATTCTTCGATCTGCTGAGAAATATAGCCTGTTGAAGAAAGAATGTTCTTAAACTTCTGATCCGTATCGTTTGCAATCTCAATCCCTGTCTGTACTTCCTCCTTGACCTTGCTCATGGTCTGAATGGATTGATTCATATCTTGCTGTATCTCTTCTAGTAGCTGCGTAATTTGGTTCGAGGACTGCGTGGACTGATCTGCCAGCTTTCTGACCTCTTCGGCAACTACTGCAAAGCCTCTACCATGTTCGCCAGCTCTTGCAGCCTCAATAGCAGCATTTAAGGCTAGTAGATTAGTTTGAGCAGATATATCTGTAATGACGCTTAACATTCCGGAAATATCATTTGTACGCTTATCAAGAAGCTTAATCACAGCATCTGATTCATTAACAGATTTATGGATGGAATTCATCTGCTGAACTGTTTTTTGTACGGCTAGTCCACCATCCTCTGCCGTTTCTCTCGTTTCGGTAGACGTTTCTGCAATAGAGGACGAGCTTTCTGCTATTCGTTGCATACCAACTGAGATTTCCTCAATGGAGCTTGTTGTTTTATAAAGAGCATTTTGTTGTTCCTCAGCACCACTCGCCGCTTCCTGAATAGCAAGCGTAATTTGTTCATTTGCCTTGCTTGTCTCTTCTGCACTAGCTGTTAATTCCTTTGCGGAACCAGCTACTCGTTGTGCCGATAAGTCCACTTCACTAATCAGATGGCGTATATTTTTGATCATGTAATTAAAATCTTTTGCCAAATTGCCTATTTCATCCTTGGAGGTAATCTTCAATTCTTCTATTGTAAGATCACCATCGGCTACCCTGTTCAACTGCTGGGCCACCACAACAATTGGTTTCGTAAACAGCCTTGAGAAAAAGTTAACCACAATAATCCCAACAACCGTAGAAACGGAACCAATCAGAGCTACCAAGGTCAAAATGTTATTAGCTCCTTTATTAAACTCAGTAAGATAGGCTCCTGATCCCACAATCCATCCCCAATGCGGCTCTAACTCGACATAAGACACTTTAGTCTCAACCTCATCAGAATTGGCGATCTGCCATTTGTACCTCACAAATCCGCCGCCGGAAGTTCCCTTTTCAACTAACTCTTTCGCCAATAAAACACCGTCCTGTGTGATGACATCGGAAAGATCTTGGCCTTCATTGGCTGGATTCATGACAGACACAGCTTTCTCATTGATTGCCCAAACATAGCCGGTTTCGCCTGTCGTGTACTCTTTTTTAGTCGGACGCTTGTTCTCAGAATTTTTTGTACCTAGTAGCTCCTGACGTACCCTTTCCTGAGCTTCTTCTAAGGTTAGCTGTCCTGCCTCAACTCGCTCATTCATTAGGTCAATCATACCAATTACCATTTTCACATTTTTTTGTAGGGCTGCCTGACCTGCTTGATCTAGCTCCTGCTTTGTAGACCCATAGGTAGTGATTCCAATAACCAAAGTAGGTACTAGTAAGATTGCTAAGCATAAAATCGTAAGTTTGGCTCTTAAAGAAGCGATTTGAATTTTCACAGTCTCTCCTCCTTTAGGGACTTTCTCATATGACAAAATGGATGTTTTTTTCCTACAATCGCCATTCATTCTATCCTTATAAATATCGTAGAAACGGAGTCATCTAATGAGTGGAAATAATTACCTAATAGAAAAATTTGAAAATTAGCTTACTTGCTTGAGGGAAAAAGGAGGGAGCGAAATTGAAGATTGGGAAATGGGTCAGCAATTTTGTTTGATAAGTAGCTGTTAATCTTTTCACAAAAATACCGATATATAAAGGAAGAACTCACAAACCGGAAAAGGATGAGAATTGTGGATGTAAAAATATTAAATGCGTATCTCAAAGGACTGACAACTGTACTAGGTTCATTAGGAATTAATATACAGCGCCAAGATGTGCAGCTACAAAATTCACCTTATACCTACAGTCAGTCCCATCGAGTGGTTTCCCAAATAACGGGTGATGTTACAGGGGACATTATTATTGGCATGGAAGAAGATGCTCTTCGTGTTTTACTTCAGTCCTTTAGTATCCCACTAGACATGGTTGATGACGAAATGAGAAGAAGTGTACTTGAAGAATTCGCAGATATGGTACGAGGACATGCCATTACCAGCTATCAAGCAATTGATGCTCAAGTTGAGTTTACGAATGTTGGCCTACTCAAAAATATTTATTCGGGCGATACCTTACCTCAGCAAGAGCAAAGCTTAAGTGTACATATTCTCGTCAATGATGAATTCCCAATCCATGTCGATTTTGTATTGGAGCAAATTCCAGCATAAGAAAATAAGAGCATGCAGCAACTAAAGACAAATACCTTACATCTGGTATTTATCTATTTCATCTGCATAAAAAACGAAACCCTCTAAATATCATTTAGAGGGTTATAAACGCAACAATCTATCTTTATTTACGATTTTTCTGCGCTTATTTTGGAGGATTGCTCCCTTTCCATAAAGACATAAGATTTCCTTCGATATGAACACGCTCCTTGAACCTTATCCCATATCTTAGCCAGACAATTCGGGCATCTATATCGTTGACGCTTTACCTCAATTTTTCTTGGTTCACCGTCTATAATATCATCGAATATCTGTATACGGGATTCTGTTTTGTGAAACTTTTGGTTTCTACATATGGAGCATCTTTTAGGAGGTTCGGTGTAAATATTAATATGTACCACACTCCTTATCGAAGTTTCTGATCGAAAGATATTATATAATAACCGTTCCCGATCTACTACACAAAAGTTAACGAAACTGTAATTCTACCTTAATTTTACATTATGTTAAAAATTTCAATCCTAACTAGATTAAACGTGATGAAAAGTATATATCAGCCGTAATGAGCTGCGCCCATTGCAGATGTTCATACTGGACAAAATGCTGTCCTACCAGGCAGATTACATAAAAAAGACGTGCATGGAATATTGGTCCTTCTACACGTCTTAAGAAATAAGTACCTCTACTTTCTACATCTTCTTAGCGAGTCTATTCATTTAACATCTCCCATAGGAATAGCTCCAATTAAGCTTCCAAACAGACCTAGCTGGTTCTACAATTTTTTGGGCGGGTCTAATCTAACAGGATCAATCATCACAGTGATATCACTAGAATCTCTTTTTATCGAAATGTTTACTCCCTCAACCTTTATTTCTTCAAAAGCCCTGGCAGCGCTTCCGCCTTTAAGCAGTTGATCTAGCTGATTTGACCAGACGATGCCAGTGGCTTGAATCATCGCCTTGGTGGTATGTAAATCGGGAGTCCCCTGAAACATCAACCCATCTATCGTTTTTCCATCACTCTTTAGCATTACGCTTACCCATTTAGCTTCGTCCTTCGTGTACTTCTCTTGTTTGGGATAATAGAATCGATAAAAATTCGTCTTCTTTTCTACTTCGAGAGTAAATGGCAAAATATCAATGTTTTGACTGGCTAACTCTGCTTTCAATTTGTTATAACGACTGAGATACTCGTCTGTGGTCATATGTGTAAATGTACCCGTTTCTTTTCTTTCCTCTTGTTTCAAATTTGACTGCGGACTAGTAGAAAGCGAAAGATTGTTTTTTTCAATGGAAGCATTCGACTTTTCGTTATCTCCGAACACCGCTAGTCCAATTACGACAAACAATACTGCCAACAAAGCTATATACTTTTTCAAAAATACCCCTCCTTATATTTTGCATGATTCGTCATATTACATTTTTATCTTCATAAATAGTAGGGAAGTAGTGAAAGCGAACAACTTTTATGTCCGCTTTTCAATCCGCTGTTTAAAAAACGCTGGTTGCCAGGCTTGCATGATCGGAGTTCGGGACAGTGTGTATAGGATAAGCGCTACCCAAATGCAAACAAAGCTTAAAAGATGGCTATCTGTAAACGATTCTTTATACAAAAATACAGCGATCGCCAATTGTATCGTAGGAGCTAAGTATTGGATAAAGCCTAATGTAGAAAGAGAAATGCGTTGCGCTGCTGAAGCAAATGCAAGAAGCGGCATTGCGGTAGCTACTCCCGATCCAATCAGCAATAAATCTGTTCCCCAGTCCGCCGCTCCAAACGCCCCAACACCTTGGCTTTGCAACCAGCAGATATAAACAAACGAAATCAAGGCAACCGGAACCGTCTCTAATGTTAATGAGGTAATCGAGTCTGTTTGAATCAGTTTTTTTACAACCCCATAAATCCCAAATGACAAGGCTAAAGAAAGGGAAATCCACGGAAGCTGTCCAAAATTAATCGCCATCCAGCATACGCCTGCTGCCGCAAAAAGTAAGGAGATAAGTTGCCAGAAATCTAACCGTTCTCGAAAAAATAGCATACCTAACGCGACATTAAGCAGAGGATTAATATAATAGCCTAGACTCGTCTCTACAATATGACCGGCGTTGACAGCCCATATGTAAATCATCCAGTTCGCGCTAATTAAGACGGAAGCCAGTAAAAAAAGCAGTAGACTCTTGGGTTTTTTCATAAATTCCAAAACTCGGCTCCACTTCTTGCTTAGTCCTACTAACGCAATTGAAAAAATCAGTGACCATAAAATACGATGAGCTAAAATCTCTCCTGGTGGTATAAAACTGACACTTTTCCAATAAATCGGCAGGAATCCCCACATGGCATACGCCGCTATAGCATAAAGGATTCCTCCTCTCTGTTCTTTCTGCATCATTCTCCATCTCTTTCCTTCTTGAATTGTTCCTAATCATACAAGAATTCACATTTTTTATCAAAGAAGTTTTGGAGAAAATTACACCTTCTTGTTTGCGCTTTCAAAAGGTTGTCTGCTTCTTTGTGCATCACATAGCCTCCTTTTACCTTAATCCTCTACATTAGCAAAACCTATACGTTCAAGATTACCATTCTTACACAGTAAATCGAACATCTATTTAGTTTTTCACCCTTTACAAAAAAAAGGCTTCCAACCGTGTTACGTTACACCCGGTTGGAAACCTTTACCTATTTACCTATCTATTTATCAATTTTACAATTTTGCATCAGGTTATTATTTAGGATAATAAGTAAAGCCCGGATACGAAACAACCGGCCATTTTTCCTTGCGTAATGCATTCAATAGCTCAGAATCAACCTGTAAATTATCCTTCACCAGATCACGGGGAGTAAGTGCCATCCATTGATTTAAAGACATATCGGCAAATCGATCGCTTTTAAATATTTCTAAGAACCACAATGTTTGGTCACCAGTATTCTGAACATAATGTCCGTAGGCAAATGGCACGTAACCGACATCCCCAGCTCTGTAATCAAATGTACGTGCTGCACCGTCTCCTGCAAACACAGTCATTCTTCCTTGACCGGACAAATAATACTGCCACTCGTCATTATTCGGATGCCAATGCAGTTCTCTCATTGCTCCTGGTTCAATTTCAACCAAAGCAGCAGCAACTGTTTTTGAAGCCGGAAAATTAGAGGAATCCACAATTCTAACGCTTCCCCCAGGTGTACGAATTGGCTTTTGAGCTAGCAACCGATATGTAAAGCTTTTAGGAACTGTCCCATAAGGGGAACGGACCCTTTGACTGTCTAACGGACCAGGAACCTTATCCTGATAGATATAAACCTGATCAGAAGGAATGTTGGCAAAGGCATCCTCTGGCACACCAAAATTGGCTGATAAAACATCCTTTGGAGTATGCGCAAACCAATCCGTGATGGATAAGGTATTCATATCAGAGAAGCTTCCGTCATCAAACACAAGCAAAAATTCACAGCCCTCTTCTAGCCCCTGAATGGAATGAGGAATTCCTGGGGGAAAATACCAAAGATCACCCGGTCCAACATCGGCAATAAAGTTTCTTCCATCTTGATCAACTGAGGTTATCCGCGCTCGCCCTACTATCATATAAGACCATTCTGCCTGCTGATGCCAATGTAATTCACGCACTCCGCCAGGCGTTAACCGCATATTTACTCCAGCAAGTGTTGTTGCAATCGGGAGTTCTCTAACGGTCACCTCCCTCGACCAGCCACCGTGATTTAATTGCATGTGTGTATCGGAGAAGGAAAATTTTAAATTGGGAATTAATCCTGCATCTGTGATTGGCGGTACAAGCAAATCAGGATTTTCAATATCGCGCATAATGTCACGAGGACCGGGATCAGTCGCTCCAGCACCATCTTTTCTGATGGGCTGCGGTATACCTTCACATGAGCCTTGATCCACATCTAAATGTCTGTTTACCATAAACACTCGCTCCTCTCACTTAGCTGCTACAAGTAATGGTACTTTTTTCATCAAATAATGTATGACACAAATTTGCTCATTATGACTCCCCGTCAATAAAGCCTTGATAAAAAAATTTCATTCCCCGCGATCGGCAGTAAATTCCCACGCTATGGTTAGCTAAGTTAGCCTTTTACAAACGAATGCATTTACAAACCGAAAATTAACTAAATTGCATGAATATTTCCGACCGTATTGACGATCTTATTTTCCCAGCATATACTTATCCCTATACTTTATCACTTAAAAGCATAACAGTTTAAAAGCTTAAAAGCATAACAGCTTAAAAGCAAAGAAGTGAAGCAACCCACTCTTATGCTGACAAGAGCTAGGATGGGACAGGAGGACATTAATTATGCAAGCTACTACTAAACCAAATTTCGTTATCCCCAAACATCTTCAACCCTACGTCGTTGAGCAAAATTATGATAAATATACAGAAGTTGACCAACAAGTGTGGCGTCATGTATTGCACCGAAATTACAATTTTTTAAAGGACGTAGCTCATCCAGCATATGTAGATGGATTACGTAAAACAGGGATAAGCCTAGATCATATTCCTCGTGTGGAAGAAATGAACCAATGCTTACAGCCATCTGGCTGGGGGGCTGTTACGATAGACGGATTTATACCTGCCGTAGTTTTCTTTGATTTTCAATCGCGTGGGATTCTTCCGATCGCTACTGATATCCGTAAGCCTGAGCATATCGACTACACTCCGGCACCTGACATTATCCATGAGGCGGCCGGTCATGCTCCTATTCTAAGCGATAAGTGGTATGCCGATTATGTTAAACGTTTTGGCCAGATTGGCGCTAAAGCATTTGCTACCAGAGAAGAGCATGAGGTTTTTGAAGCGATTCGTGCATACTCCAAATTAATGGAGGACCCGCTGGCGACACAAGAAGAGGTTCAGTTAGCCAAAGAAATTCTTGATGCCAAGCAGAGCGCAGTAACAGGTGTATCAGAAGCAGAAGAGATTGCTCGATTATACTGGTGGACTGTAGAATACGGGTTATTCGGCAAACTAGAACAGCCATTGCTATACGGTGCTGGATTACTTTCTTCTATTGAGGAGAGCAGACACTGTTTAACCGATGCTGTAATCAAGCGCCCATTCTCTTTAGAAGAAACCATTCACACAGCATTTGACATAACCAAAATGCAGCCGCAGCTATTTGTTTGCGAAAGCTTTGACCAGTTGCTTGATTCTGTTGAACGTTTCAAGCATCGCATGGCCTTTCATACAGGTGGGAAGGTGGCTATGGAAAAGGCCCTTCGTTCAGGTGCTACCTCCACAGTAGTTTACAGCTCTGGTTTACAGGTAACAGGAACCTTAGAGTCAATGGTGTACGCTGAAAATAGTGAGATTGTTTTCTTCCGCATGGAGGGTCCGACTGCTCTTGCCTGGAATAATCAGGAATTGAACGGACATAGCAAATCTACACATGCTGAAGGTTTTTCTTCTCCAATTGGTCGCCTGCAAGGTGTGTCACTTCCACTGGAGCTGTTTACAGATGGAGACCTAGAAGCACATGGCATCAGAATGAATGAACACGTGAAGCTGATGCTTGAAGGCGGAATGACAGTAGAAGGAAGATTGGAAGAAATCGTTCGTCAAGAAGGCAAGATATTGCTTCTGTCCTTTCATCAATGCAAGATTAGTCATCATGGACGTACCTTATTCCAATCTGATCAAGGCACATACGATATGGCTGTGGGCGAGCGAATTGTATCCACATTCGCAGGGGCAGCCGATCCTGAAAGATTCTTCGAGTAAAACAAGATTCGTACACGAATGTCCCGACTGCTGTTGGGACATTTTTTTTATGACTTTCCACTCCCTATTTTAATATGTGATCTGGACAAGAAAAAAAGCACCGCAAATGGGTGCTAAGGCTTCCTAGGGTATAAACTATCCTCTGCTACATTTTTTGAATTCAGTAATTCTTGTTCAGGAATTTCTTAGATATAAGCCTAGTATTCTTCATATTGCCTGTATGTCTTATTCAAACAAATCATCCATCAAATCATTAGCTTCTTTTTCTCTAGCCTCCGTTTCTGCTTGATCTACTTCAGTAGAAATATGTATCACTTGACCAACCTGCACATCGGCCTGAAAAATAGCTCTAGGAAGATCATACGTCTGACCATCAATCTCCACAACAACCATGCCCTCCTCAAAGCGATCAATAATTCCTTTTGTTGTTTTCATACTCGCTACCTCTCAGTCTTTATATACTAGTCTACTATGGGGTGTAACAGTAAGACTTTGCATTCATTATAAGTCAATAGTAGCAAAACCATAGAAACGCCGAATGTAAAAGATATGGATTTTTAAAAAGTGTTATTGGTGTAAGGAAAATAACTCTACACTTGCAAAAAGCAATAGATAATCCCCTAAAAAATCGGCAGAACAATAGATTAGCATTCTACCGATTTTTCCCCTTTCTACCTCGCCGTTTTACATGTGACCGTCTTTCCGTTACTGACAGCTAAGATTGTTCCTTTTTGATCTGTACGGTATGTAATGATTTTTGATTGTTGTAATTTTTGTAGCGTGCCTTGGGTTGGATGCCCGTATTTATTGTCCTTCCCGGAGCTGATCACTGCGTATTTAGGCGCTACTGCTTTCAGAAAAGCAGGTGATGTAGAAGAATTTGATCCATGATGACCAACCTTTAACACGTCAGCCTTGAGAACTTGCTTGCTCTTAAGCATGTCTGCCTCTGATTTGTGCTCAGCATCGCCAGTAAATAAAAATGAGGTTGCTCCATAAGTAAGGTGTAAAACAGCACTCCATTCATTTAATTCCTTCTCGTATGTACCAACCGGAGCAACGAATTTAGCTGAAACGCCCTGTAGTGGTATCGTTGTACCTGCTGTTGCTGGTTTAATGGATAAGCCTTGTGCTTTGATTTGCTTCAACAGGGTTATGTATGTCTCGGTTGTATGAGCTACTTTGGGTGCATATACAGATTTAACTTTAAAGTTCTGCATGACCTTGTGCAAGCCACCAATATGATCTGCATCTGGATGAGTCATGATGAGAACCTCGATGTCATCGACCTTGAGGTCCTTTAAGTATTTGACCATTAAATCGCCCTTGTCCGTATTCCCGCCATCAATTAGAATATCCTCACCTTTAGGTGTTTTTATGTAAGTAGCATCGCCTTGACCGACATCGAGGAAGTAGACTTTTAGATCATTTGTAGCTGATGATACTGGAACGGTCGGAGCAGGTGCTTGCTTACCAGCAGGGACAGCTTGTTTTTTGATTTGTGACACTGGGGCTTGCTTCGGTTGATTTGGACGGATTAGCTTACCATCCCGATGAATATGATACTCTCCATCCTTTAATCCCCATTTATTGCAGTTCGTTTTGCAAATATGCCCACCATTGGCATCTGTCTTACCAGGATGCGCTTCAGACAGGCCAATGGGTAGAATAAACATAGCCATGATAATGACTAGCAAGATGTTTCTTTTCAACACGTACACCTCCAAATGATTCGAAAAATACTAGCTAAAGCTTTAACTTGTATGCTGTCATAAAAAATACACCCTCTAAAGTTCATCGGCTAACCTCAAGGCTTTTTCCAATGTTTACTTTAAAAGAGTGCATTTTTTTCTTAACACGTTTATCTGTTATTGAACAATCCTGGTTCTGAATGTTTATTAATACTAATAATTTCGCCGGATCTCATTCATCTGATATTAATATTAAACCGCTACATTCCTAAGCATAGTCAAGAATAGGATGATTGGTTTAGGATTAAACTTTTTTCTTCGATTTAAGTAGTAAACTCAGTTTTTACTGTAAAATGGCTATAAACATAGACTAAATTACTGCCGATTCATTTCATTAGAATAATTGATTCGATCAAGTATCACAACTTTACATGATTAACAAAGCGGCCCTGCGCCAACCAGAATTACCTGTTATGAAATACTGAATCCTAATGTAACGAATCTCTTCCTAACGAAGAGACTAAATGTAACTATCACGTTACTACAAGTAAGTTAACAGCTTTCATACATATAATTGGAATAAGATGATTCCATACATTTATGGTATTCCACTACTTTTTGTTCATGGTAAAAATGTTTTTTGTAGTAATAAATATGTTTATCAGGATTCATATGTTCGTAAAATTTAGCCAGCATTCCGTATAAGTTTGCCTTCTCCAGATGATATTTTAATTTATCTTTCATAGTTATCCTCCCCTCTTTCGTTATATCTTTAGGATATGTATCACATAATGAGTGTGTATTGTTTTTTTTCATTTCCAGAGCCTATTTTCGAGACATTTTACTTATATAGAACAATAATTCCCCTAAGCTGACTCTGAGCCTATGTTTTCCCTCAAAAAAATAAGTCTATAACAAACGTCAATTATCGACGCATTGCCCCCTCATAATACCCCCATATAAAAAAATCCCTCGCCAAAGCGAGGAATGCATATCAATTACCCACATCATATAGGAATTTTATTCGTTTATCTAATCTTTACGTAGCCTGCAAATCGTCAATCAAAACAATTTTTCCCTCTTCCTTCCAATCTACGCTCGTTTTTAATTGTTCACTAACAAAACGTAGCGGCAGGAACAAACGTCCATTTTTTAGGACAGGTGCAGTTTCTAACGTGATGATTTTTCCGTTTACAGTTGCTTCTTTTTTATCCAAATATAGAGTAATGGACTGACTACCACGAGTAATTGCTACCGAACGTGTTTTTTCATCCCATTTCACGTCTGCTTTAAGTGCCGCACTGATAACGCGAATCGGAACCAGAGCTCGTCCTCCCTGCATGAAAGGCTTTACATCTGACGTAATAAGCTTACCATCTACAAGAGTAGTAATTTCATCGCTGCCGTTTTTCTTTAAAAGTTTACCCAGCTTTTCAACAGAAGAGCGGTCCGCTTTGTTATAGTAACGCTCCACTAGTTCCAGTTGAACCTCTACTGCTTGGGAAATGTCCGCTTGCTTTTCTAATTCGGATACCAGTGTTTCATATTTAGATTTTTGTTCGCCGCTAATCTCTGTAGAATGTTTCAATTCCTGACGTAGCTCGATCAATTCTTTTTTTAGCTTGACGTTTTCCAGTACTGGTTTAGCTGGAGAGCTATTCTGCTTTGTTTCTTCTGTTTCGGATGTCTTTTCCTTTTTTTCTTTTTTTTCTTTCTCTTCATTCTTTTTGCTATCTACTGAAACTTCAACTTCTACCTTGCCCTTCCAATTTGCATTTCCGTTATCTTCCTCTTTCGCTAATACTGCGGGTACTGCGGTTACCATAAGAGCAATAGCCAAGGATGTAGACATCAATTTTTTCATTGTTCATTCTCCTCTCAAGATGTATGAATATTCGCTTGCGATTTCTTGACGAGGAACGATTATTCAAGGTTGCAGAGGAACGCTAATTATTGTATTGCACAATTTTCGTACCTTGTCATTTCGTCAGAATAAAAGAACAAAGCTTATGCTTTAAAGGATGATATGCATAAAAAATCTACTTTAGGATGCATAAAAAAAGACACAGAATCACATAACAAAAAGCCCCCAACAGATGAACTGCTGAAGAGCTTTTTGTTTTACAAATAAAGCCTGGCATTCTTTATTTGGCATAAGCAAAATCACGCCGATTTTTATCGACAGCACCATTGTTCATTCGCTTTATGCATGGTTATCTTATTCCAAGTATTTGAAAAAGTTACTTAAACGATAAAAAATCCATACATAACACCCTGCATGCACTCCCCTGCCCCATATCTCTGCCTCTACATAATAGAAATTTCTAGTGGCTATACTACTCACAGGAGGTGCGCCATGAACAAATTTCATATCATGAGTATAGGAATTAGTATCGCATTATTTGCAACAGCTTGCGCTAACATCGGAGGTACAAATCAGGATGTAAGACGTAACCAAACAGTTCAAAACAACGGGGCGGCGAATAACTCCTCAAATGTACGCCAAATGAACAATGGAGCTACTGTGGCTACAGCTATCAAGGAAGCTCCGTCAACAGTAAATGCACGGTATGTAGAGCCATCTGCCAAAAAAGTACTGCATTCTGGTGAGAAAATAAATCGGCTATATAATCGAAATTTAAATGATAAGTATATCTTGCAGCGTCTTACTTCTCGTACGTATTGGGTTCAGAGTAATTTTTACAGTACAACCTTCTTTGTTGGTAAAAAAGGGGTATTACTGTTCGATCCATTAGAAGATCGTACAGATCAACTCTTAGCTGCTGTTCGCAAGGTGACCAAATTACCTATTACCAGCGTTGTTTATTCTCATAACCATGCGGATCACATAGGTGATGCTTCTAAGATGCTTGCTGCATTAAAGAAATCAGGCGTAAAACCGGGCATTATTGCAAGTAAGGCTACATTCGACAAACAAGTCTATTTAAAGAGTAAGCTTCCTCGCCCGACAGAGGTCGTCTCTTGGCCAAAGGGTTCATTTACATTCGAGGATCTAACTGTTCAATTACATGGATTCCAGCGAGCAGGTCATTCGGATGATCATTCGGTTTGGCTGCTTAAGGACGAGGGTGTGCTTCACGCACCTGACTTAATAAACCCAGATCAGCCTCCATTTTGGAGATTTGGAGGCTCAGATACCTTCCTTTACCATGAGCAAAATCTTCAAGATGCACGTAAGCTACCATGGAAATGGGTTAATGGTGGACATGGAAACGTTGGAGAAAAGAAAGACTTTGACTCTGATCTAGCCTTTATCAAAGATCTTAAAAAAGCCGTAGGAGATGCTATACAAACCCAGAAATTTGGCGATTTTGTTGACCCTAACAAAGGTGCTCATGCTGCCTTCTTACCAGCCTGGTTAAACGCTGTCTCTAAACAAGCCACCGACACCCTCCGCCCGAAATATGGAAAATATTATGGCTTTGAATATTCTACACCGCCTAATGCCGAGATGGTCGCTGAATGGATGTTTTCTTATCGTTAGACATGAAGCAGAATAATTGCAAAAGCATATCTATGCCCGCTCTTTCTACTCTGAGCGGGCTTTATCCATCCTATTGCACATCTGTTCCCGGCTATCTTTTTTAGCCTTTTATTTGTAAAAATTCTTTTTCCAGAACAGAAAAAAAGTATTGATCAACCCATTCATTTTGCCAAAAGAGCTCTTCTTTAAAAACAGCCTCTTTTGTCATTCCTATACGCTCCATTAACGCTATTGAACGTTTATTTTGGGAATTGCACATAAGCTCTGATCGCATTCTATCCTGCAAATAAAGTCCAAATCTTTGTTTGATACCGAAGATAATAATAATTTTTCCCCAACAATTTTCATTATTCATTTTACTCCTTCAGATTACCACTCAGCTCACATTCATTCAGTGGATTCGAGCTTCTCTTGGTATGTAATTTTTCAGGAATCTTACAATACTGTAAGCTTTTTGTTAGGTAATGTCATACTAACTACTGCATATTTTTTGTACGCTACAAGAGATCATTATGTACAAAGGAGAAAGACAGAGAAATGAAGCAACTGCAAAGCTACAAGAGAATTGATACTTTAGATTATTTACGTGGATTTGCTTTAGTAGGTATTTTACTTATTAACATTATTGCTGTACTTACGATTGGCGATCCGATTGCAAACACGAAAGATGCTTCCTACCAACGATTTTTATTCTTATTTGTAGAAGGTAGATTTTTTACCATCTTCTCATTTTTATTTGGTGTTGGCTTTTATCTATTTATGACAAGGGCAAATGCCAAAGGTAACAATGGATATCTCTTATTTTTACGACGACTTCTAGCCTTATTTGCTATTGGATATGTTCATGGACTGTTTCTAGGTGGAGAAGTATTAAGAGAATATGCCATCTACGGATTCATTTTATTATTATGTTTCAAAGTAAAGAAACAGATAAACATCGTTATCGGGCTGATAGGATTAGCTATTTCCTGTTTTTTTGCCATAAAAGCATTGATCACACTGCCACTTATGCTACTGGGTTTGGCAGCCGGTCAATACCGCTTTTTTGAATGCCTTACAGAAAAAACGAAGCAAATCGCTATAGGTACAGGTTTTTTGTTGCTTATTAGCATAGCTGGCATTCTATATCAATACGCACAGGTACCTGCCCTCCCTTTTCCCCCTATGATTTTAGGTGGTACAGGAGATCCTACTATCGAACAAGCAAATCATTTCTTACAGATAGGCATTATGATTGGACCAATTATATCCAGTGTCTATGTCGGTGTCATTATCCTATCCCTGCAAAGTAAATTCGCTCAAGTTTTGCTTCATCCCCTGAAGCTTTATGGACGTATGGCATTAACAAACTATCTGGGCCAAACCTTTATACTTTTGGCTATTGGGCATCTATGTCATTTATTTGGGCAGATTACCTATATACAAACCTTGTACCTCTGTGTCCTTGTCTATGTCATTCAAATTTTCTTTAGTGTAATTTGGATGAACTTCTTTACAATGGGACCGATGGAATGGGTATGGCGTATCGTTACCTATTGGCAGGTTCCCCAGCTTCGAAAAAATAAAAAGAGCTACCATGTCAGTTTATAAATTAATCAGACAGTGTTTAGCTGGCAATTACACATATCCTAGTAAGCTATCACTAGGTCAGGTCAAATAAGATAAAATAAAACAAGAAACAAGTCTAGCACCTACAGCAGAATGTTAGACTTGTTTCTATTCATATTTATTTAATTATTCAAAATAAATGGATCCTGAGATATCAACTGGATTTCGAGAAGGGTCAAGAGAATGCAATCTAGCTGCGATGCTATACGTACCAGGTTGCAAAGTAATAGACCGTTGATGACTTCCATTACCGGATATCTCAAAAATCTTGTCAGGTGAAACCTGGGCGTTTATTTCGTAAAATCTATACTCAACAAGTGGCTCGATTGAAGAATGATTCGTTTGGTTGAGTACAATTCTGACTGTTTGACCAGGACCGACTGAAAATTTTAAATAGTCCTCCAACCCTACAATACTCGTGAGTTTCTCAAATTTAAACCATCCGATATATCTCAAATCTTGTTGCTTTACTTGCTTCACAGGCTCTACTGGTGCTGCTTGTACAGAAGATGCAAGTGGAATTGTTAATACCGCTGCTATAAAAGCTTTGCATAATAGTGCTCTACTCACGCTAACTACCCCTTTACCAATGTATGTGTAAGCTCTGAAAAGAAATATATAGTATCCCATTATTCCTAATACATAGCTTACAATTTGTATTATATAAATTTTTACATTTAAAGTAAATATTTCCTTATTTAATCACTACCTATCATAAGTAGCCGCATCTTAACTCCTTTCCGTGAAGATTTCTCTTGTAGCTCTAACAAAAATGACCGTAAGATGCTACAGCATCCTCACGGTCAAACGATAAACTTAAATATTGAAAGGATATTCGCAATAAAGACCTGTTCTACTCTTGAACTTTACGATGTAAGTACACTCTTGTCCAATAAAATATTGCCGTACCAATAAGTAAAATTGTAAATTGAATTCCAGCACTTCCAGTCTTAACAAGATCATATAAAGACCAAATTAATAAAGCTACCGTATAAAACATAAAGGTATTTCTTGCTGATTTCTCATTATGAGATTTTTCCATTTCATCTTTTTCTCATATTTTTTCCTCCTCATAAAAGGAAATAACCCAAGCGTGTAATAAATTCCTTCAACACTTATACAACCGCTAGGATTATTGCGCTTTTTTTCCTCTGCATTTTTCTCAGGAAAGTACCACTATAGCTTTTCTTGTTATCGAGATTCATATTTCCTATGACTCTTATTTCAAATATCAAAAACCTTTTACATTATCATTGTAATACAGAAACAATAAATATCAAATTGTTTTTACATTTCCATTAGTATTGGACAATAAAAAATCCATTTTGAACAAGGTCCTGATCAAAATAGATTTGTGTTGCGAATTTACTGTGTAGTTTTTCGATCAAAAAGTGCCTTGTCCCACTTAGTATGAGAGATCATGCAGTTCTATATCTCTCGCTCTTTTTAGCTCTTTCCTTTTTCAATATCATTTAGCTACTTCTAGACTAATGCCTTGATCAATTACTAGATTAAATCCTTATATAAGTAAGCAATTTATTAAACTACCGAAGTTGAACTTTTTATGCTGCATTATTATCATATTATTCAGAAAAATTTGTGATTATATGAAAAAGTGGTTGGTAATGGGACTTACTGCGCTTATGCTTCTTTCAGTTTCTACTTCTGTATTTGCTGCGTCCCCGGCTGCTAACATCAGCATTATTTATGAATGCACAGATCCGCTTAACCCAAATAATTGCTAAGCTAGGTATGAATGTTGGAAAGTAAGTATAAGTAGGCTTTTTGTGGATTCACTGCTTATATGCTACATATGTTTTTCGTCGAAGCAGTTTTGATAACAAGTTTTTACCTAGATGTATAGAATTTTTTAATAGGAGAGCGAAGCCTTGCAGATGGGAAAGATTTGCCAAGGCTTCGCTCCTGTCGTTGGAAGACAAACCATGACTAGAAAATTTAATTCGTCTAGGCCTTAAATCTCTGCTTTTATCACCTTTTGACCTCCCTTTACCCCATATAACAGTTAAAAGTATGTCTGTAGATAAGTCACCGCTCTTTCTTCTAACTCTTGCTCCGTAAGTTCTTTCCTAACTTGATGTTTGCTCAGGAGTCCTTAGATAAAAATTACCAAGAAATCCATTTTCAGTTATAACCTCAATCTCTCCTTTTTCCACTTTGCTACGTATTCTGCTTCTTCCAGTAGATTGCTATAGATGGGATTCGATTTGAAAGAAGCTCCCGTCAAATCGAAGCCAAATTCAGCCATCGCTGGAACTACCCGATGGATCAAATGACTGGTATTTTAATTTTTAGTTTAAAGAAATAAATTGATTATTACAAAAATTACCAAAACAGTTTACACACAGGACTCGGGGTGCTAACATAAGAATATGGTAAATATTACCAAATAAATTTTGAGGTGATTTGTTGTGAAGAAACTGTTAGCATCTTTATCTACTTTCGCGGTTCTTACTGGTGCTTTAGCTGTTCCTACTTTTGCAGCCACTGAGAACACTGCAAAAGAAACAAATTCTCAAGTATTAAAGGTTCAACCAAATGTTGATGTAACTGGAGGCGGAAAGACAGCATTGTATTCTTCACCAGCAACTTCTTATACGGTTAGTGGTGATGGTTTAGCGGTTTCGAAAGTTGGCTCAACATGGTATTTGTATGCCTCAAAGAGTGCTACGCGTGGATACCTATATGAATATTACAATGGAAATCTTGAAAGAATACATGATGTTTATGTAAATTAACTTAAAATTTCTGTCGACTACCTAAGGTAATGACTCTATAAGAATAAAAATTAACATAAAGATATCCCGTTCCACAATTATTAGAAGTGGGACGGGATGTTTATTATCTGGAAAACCTCCCCTTTTTTATGTACTGAATGTTTCATTTCACGTATATAAACATGCAAAAAAGTCCTGACAGCCTTTTAGCCTCAGGACTTTTTTCTCGCTTCAAATCTATAAAACATAAGTGGTTATTAAAAGAGGATACTGCTGGAATTTCTCTCCGGTTCTTCCAGCAAGCTGTACTGCTCCAATCAGAATGACAATCACTATTCACCATGCCTGGTATCATTTAAAGTAAAGGAATCTTGATTAAATTCTGTTCACGAATCTTTTGCTCTTCTTTGTTCATAACATCTGTAGGAACGACTAGCTTCAAGTTTTTTGGAGATGGAAAGGGTGGAAATTCTTCTATGAACGAATAGGAGTCAGTAAACTCTCTTTTTGCATCTTTTTCTGGTAAACTTTTGTATTCGTTCTCCTTTTCATCTTTTATTGTTAATAAAGGTTTTTGATTGAAGGGATTTTTAACCTCATAATGTATAACCGTTTTTGTGGAAAGGAAATCCACCTTTTTTAGAATAAAGTCTCCTTGTTGTTCGGATAGTACATACGGTAATGGTTGTGATAGATCAATCTCTGCATCCTTTGGAGGATTTTTGTTAGTTTTTGACTTCTCCAGCTCTGGATCTTTCTTTGCTAACACACGGGGATCCATGTAAATAAATGGATCTTCTCCATTTAGGTAAGATAATGAAAGTAAGTGTTCTAAGGTATTCTCATTTAAGTAACCATAATTCGAAGAAAATGATAGTTCAGTCATATATTGATCATAGAACCTGAGTAGAAGATTTTCCAGCTTCTCTTTAGGACCCTTCACTTTAAGTTGTAAGGTGGTTCCTGTCGCATTTCTCCTAATGTTTTCAGCTTTGAACTGGAGTCCGTTCCGATCCTTTTCAAAATGTGGAGGAACTGTTCGTTGCAAGGCTTTTAGAGAATCGGGCATTTTAAATTCAAGATCCCACTGCCATTTTCCGCTTCCTCCTACTAAACCCACTCGTTCTATCTGTGCGTGGAGTTTAAAATCATTTGGTACCCCTTCTTTTAAATAAGCAGAGTTAATCCCTGCATACAAATGATCCCCGATTCGTGTTACGTCTTTACTTCCACCGTTTAAAAAAGATTCTCCATTTCCATTCAAAGTAAGTTCCTTAAAATCAGCAAGATAATCAGAAAACAAATCCCTATTGAGATCTTTCTCCGGCGGCATTTGAACCAGATACCCAATGGCCAATAGGTGTCCGTCAAAGAATAAATCGGTTATTGTGACGGTCACTCCTTGATCGGTTTTGCTTACATGATAAGGAACAGTCAACCCTTTTTCATGAAAGGCTTTCAGCTCTTCATCACCGTATGCCACAAAGGCACTGATACGCGGAGTATTGGTAAGTGTGGGAAACAGATTTTTTATGGTGTCCGCACTAGGCATTCCCGTTATTGCCAGCAGGATAATCAAGAATCCAGCAATGGAGGTCGTCCAGTACCAGATTCTGCGCTTTGGTTTTGATGTCATGATCATTTTCTCCCGTACATGATTTTTCATTTCATGGGTAAATGTTAGCTCGGAAAGGATCGGACCTTTATCACTATATTGAAATTCCTTTAATTCTTGATCGATGTCCATGACAATCCCTCCCGCTCAAGCATTTGTTTTAGTTTTTTTCGTCCCCGGTAAAGCTTGTTTCGCACTGCACCTTGAGAGGTTTCCAGAACATGAGCTACTTCCTCAATGGATAAGTCCTGATAATAATGAAGAATGATGACTTGACGGTAGGAGAGCGGCAATTTCAGTACGAGCTGTACGAATTCCTTCCGTTCCACTTGCTTCATAACCAATGGCTCTGTCTCATCCTGCTCTTTTTGTGTATGCAGATATTCTCCAAACAAAGATGGGAAGATGTTTCTAACGTACCAGGATCGGACATGCTTCTTGGCTTCGTTTATGGCGATTCGATAAATCCATGTTTGAATACTTGATTCCCCTCGAAAAGAAGGCAGGTGACGATATACTTTTACGAATACCTCCTGCGCAATATCCTCAGCAGATGTCCGATTTTTTACAATTAAATAAACAAGATGTACGACTCTCCTTCCATATTCGTTCATAATTCTTTCCATGATGGCTTCGTTGGTTTCATGCAATTCCAATTCCATGGCGTTACTCCTCTGTCCGCTCACCTATATTGATCCATGAGCTGCGGTTCGTGTCACACCTTTTTAAAAATTTTTTGGCAACAGGGAACAAAAAATGAAAAAATCCTCACTATGGAGGATTTTTTCTTGTGATTTCTCTTATACCTACGAGACAATGAATAACTTTTCACAGGATACAGTCCCTTACTTCCGGTATATCATACCGCTGATCGGAACATATCTCATAAAACATGCTTCTTTACCCATTGCCCTGTAAGCATTATTCTTTTACTTTACTGCAATTTGCGATTCAAACATATAATTGACAAGCACATTGGCAAATGCTTCTGCCGTATTGTAGCATTCCTCCAATGTATTGTTAGTGCCGCCAAATTCAAGCAACAGGCTTCCCTCGGAGATAGACTGATTATACACGCCATTCCCTTGGTTCTTCCCTTTCAGGATAATTCCCCGGGATAAGCCGGGATACGCGGCTTCCAAACGGGCATGCAGATTTTCCGCGAGCTTCTTGTTTTGCAAATAGTTCGGGTGAGCTGTGCCAATGACAAACAAAATTCGTGAATACGACTTGTCATGTAAGGTCAAGGCTACCTTACTGCGAGGCTCGTTACTGTCCCGATGAATGTCAAAAATATATTGTAGGTTTGGATTCATTGCTGCCGCTGCGCTTACTGCTTTGTATGATTCCGCATAGGAAAGCGAATAGCTTTTCTTTTGCTCCGCCAGCTTTTTGGCAAAGTCATCCTGATTCACCATCGCTTGAATCCCTTGTGCTTGCAACAGCTCACCTAGCCGTTTTCCGACCAATGTGATATTGATTTCGGGATCATCTACTGAGCTACCGCTTGTGTTTCTGGCGACATTTCGCCACGACTCGCGGTTATGCGTGTGATAGATATAGACTTTTTCATTTCCGACCATGCCAGTGTTATACTCTATTCCAGAGGTATTAGGTACATTTACTGGCTGATTCGTGCCTGGCTGGACGAGATCTACTATCCAGCTAGCAATATAGGCGGTCGAGTTGTCTGCCAATCGAATGACATACCAGTCTCCTTCGTTCTGGACAACCGGGTAGACTTGCCCTGGCTGAACATTTCCGACGACCGCGTAATTGGTTCCAGGCCCAGATCGCAGATTAGTATCGGGATTTCTTACACGTATCATTGCTTCAGCAGCCTGTCCTGTACTAGGAGTAGGCGCCCCCGGTATATCAGTTAGCTGTACCTGAACCGCCATCTCCTGAGAAGCTGGTTTAAAAATAAATGCGTCTGTGCCGTTGAAGCTGATCTTGTACCAATCATTTTCATATCCATAATGGTTGATTGTTGTATTGACAGGTAGCTGACCAATGACTGTACTTAGACCATTTGGCTCAGCATAGACATTATAGCTTTCCGATAACACAATTGTCCCTACTACTTGTCCCACCTCTGTAACAGAAGGCTGTGAAGGAACAACCGGTTCAGAAGGTGCTAAGGATGAGACTGGAGCTGAAACAGCTATTGGATTAGGGGCTGGATCAGGAATCGGTTTGGGCGCTGGTGCAGCCGTTTCCGTCAAGAAACGTGCATTTACCCAGCCGCTAACATTATTAGACAGCTTGATCTGAGTCCAATCCCCTTGTTTTTTCATTTGCAAAAATACACCGTTTTGGTCGATGATCTGCAAGATTTGGGCAGTTGCATTCGGCTCAGCCCGAACATTTAGCATATCTACATTACTCTTTACATATTTCACCTGCGGAATCTCAATCTTTTTAACATATTTATTTAGTACCCAGCCTGGTTTCCCGTTGGCGAGCTTCACCTGTATCCAATCATTCTTCTGCGTAAGGATCGGTAGCCGTGCAGCTCTGTTGATGGTTCCGACTATCTGGTTAGTTGTACCTGGGGCACTGCGAATATTTAGTTTATCAACAGTTACCTCCACATGGGTGGCCGCCTGAGCAGACAATTGAGGCATTAGTAAAAGCAGGAAACAAACAGCTATCAAGATGGTATATACACGTAAAAACAAGAACCTCGTTCCTCTCTATTTGATTCATTATGGCTGGTAAATTCAGCCTATTGAATAGAAGTTCTCGTTCCATCTACATATTCCTTCATCCTACGACATTTTTTGCTTACAAAATGTAAAGAAAAAAGACGAAACGACAAGTTTCGCCCTTTCTTCTGCTTTTCTATTGTTGCAATGTCTACACGATAAGCAAGTCCCTCTGACGTAGGCTTGATGATGAGCCTTGCTCTTATTACTTCGCCTGATTCACCTGTTTTGCCATTGTGAATAACTCTTCTTTCGTAACTAGATTCATCTTGGCTCTAAGAGAGTATTCCACCTTTGTTCCATTTTTTACCCACTGTAAGCTGTGACTGCTGTCCCCATTTTTCGAGGAAAAGACGGAGTAAACCGCTTCATTATCCTCCACCTTTACTTTTTCCAAGGTATTGGCAAAAGTTCCTCTGCTGGATTTCCCTTCTTTTCTAATATTTACCTGTACATATACGCTTCCTTTTTCCCCTTTGTACTCCGCCTCTGCATCATGAAGCTTATCTGTTATCGGAATTTCTTGAACGATATATTCTTTTTTCGTTTTCTCTTGTTCTGCTTTCATCCATGCTTGATCATATTTATCGCTCGGGTCATAGACTGCTTCCCCCTTTGTGAAAAGAAAACCATTACCTAGCTCGGAGGGTAGCTTGAACAGATTCCCTACTTTTTGTTCCATGTTCTTCCACGTTGTAAAGGTGAATGGTTTGGACTTTACGTCAATAAAAGGACGTGGGTTCAACTCGTTTTGCTTTTGAAGTTCTGTAATAGGCCAATAGATGGCAACTGCCGATCCAGGTTTCACTTTTGTGAGAATCTCGTTGCCAATATCAAGCTGCCTATATAACTCTTCAGATCTATTTTGGAGTTTTTCCTTAACCTCTGGTTGCAAATTTTTCATCATTTGTTCTTGCTGATATTCACTTCGTTTTGTGACTTGGGACACTACTTCACCCTTATCGTTTTTCAGCTCAATCGTCTGGATGCCCGCCCACACGGATGATGCCCCTACCAGCAATCCTACAGTCAACAATAGGCCTAATTTCTTTTTCACTTTCTTTTCCTCCTGTCTTTGATCTGCATATATCGCCTTCATTAGCTTCTTTTTAACATCAATTTTGGGGACTGGCTGCGATGTAAGCAGTTCCTGTATTTGCTCATATGGTTCTCTGTCCTTCATCGAGCATCCCTCCTTTTTTGACAAAGTAATGCTTGCATTTCTTCAAAGCCCGCTCAAATTGCTTGCGTAGGGTTGCAGGATTCTTGTTCATCAATTCTGCAATCTCCTTATAATCCTTTTCCTCCAACACCCTTAGAATCAGAAGGGTTCGCTCTTCCGTCGATAGCCTTCTCCAGATGCTGGATAACGGTTCGCCAAGGTAATGATGATCAATCTCTTCCTCCACATAGTTGCGACCTTCCTGATCCCTGTTGTAGAAAAAAGGTAGCAAGCGATTTAACTTCCTACGCCTCAATTGCTTCGCACAATAGTTATAGGCGATTTTGTACAGCCATGCAGAAAAGGACAAGGAGTATGTATACCGATCCAAATTCTTATATGCCCTGAACAAAACATCCTGAACAGCATCTTCTGCTTCCTGTTTGTGACCAAGCATATGATAGCAGTAGGTAAAAATGGGCTGTTGAAAATGATCAATGATGATTTCGAATTTATCAAGAGAACCGTTTTTGATCTCTACGATCAGATTCTCTAGCTCTACTTTGTCCACTTGTTTGCCTCCTCTCACAATGTATAAACCCTGAGGCCGTCGATTTGTGACACTACAATATAAAAAAATACCATATACTGAAAATCTCAATAGGCCTAAACTCAAAAAATTTAGACCTGTACGTATCAATCCAAGTGTTTCTTCCGAACGAAGTTACGAGTATAGATATAAATAATTGTTGTCCTATGAAATAAGTAGTGATATTATGAAAGTAAATTATTGGTAAAAAATTACATCGTTTTACTAAGCGCTAGCTAGGAGGGGAATTGCTATGTGGGATTCTAAAAGATTTGTTAAGTCAAAGCTCATTTTAAAAGTTTTCTTTTTGTTCGCTCTTATTTGCACGGCATTACCGCATCAGGCTTCCTTTGCAGCCTCTGATTACAAATCGATATCCTTCTATTTACAAGCTCATCCTGATGACTGGCAGTTATTCCGCGGTGAATATGCTTATAACGATTTGCATGCCCCACAAACCAAAGTAGTATTTATTTATACTACAGCAGGTGACGCTGGTTCTGTAAAAGGTTGGTGGGAAGCCCGGGAACGCGGGGCAGTCGCATCTATTAGAAAAGCACTTAAGCCAACTCCATTAACAATAGATATCGCCCAATTTAATGATCATCCTATCGTCCGCTATACATCCGGCAATTCCGTAAGCTACTTTTTACGATTACCAGATGGAATGGATGGGTCTGGGTCTAAAGAATATAATAACGAATCATTAAGTAAGCTACGAGACAGCAATCAATCAATAACAGCAGTGGATAAATCAACCACATACACTAGCTGGTCAGACTTTACCCATACGTTAAAGGAAATCATGGACTATGAAACAAATGTAGTCGGAGCAAAGCATCCTTGGGTAAATGTGGCAGATAACGATAGTAATTATAATCCTGGGGATCATATGGATCATAAAGCTACTTCAGATGCAGCAAGCACTTTTGCCAAAGGGAACTATAATCGAGCCTTATATGTTACCTATGATGTGAAAAATAAGAAGGCAAACATAGGTGGAGCGGCTCTAACGAATAAGAAAAATCTTTTCTATGCTTATGCAAACGAGGTTTTCAGTCAAACGGTTGCAAACGGTGATCCTGTCGATCAACAGTTGTTTGAGGATGAATGGTACTGGTGGGGCAACAAGAGTTATTCCAGAAATATTAAGTATGATCAGTAGTCATATAGAAAAAGCTCTCTTACATGTAAAGAGAGCTTTCTTGTTTGTTTTCATCCATTATGATAAAAAGTAAAACTCCATTTTCCCCTCATGTAAGCGGTTGGATTTTTCACTTAAAATATGTAGTCTTCATCACCTGATCCAGATTCAGGGATTGCTGCTGAATAGCTGTCTTTACATCTTCTTACCGCTAAAGAACATGTATTAGAAGGAAGCTTTTTTATTCATTCCAATTCCACAATCCTTGTCTTCCTCTCACTGAGATTCGTTCTATCTGCTTTACATTCGTCAATTTCCAAGCGAATCGCCCTAGTTCATACCATCCAAAAGCGTATTCATTTCCCTCTATCCGGTGGTTTGAATCTCCAGCTAAGGCATAAAAGCCAGAATGTGCTTTCACTTGCAAGCACTCTGTAATCAGGCATGTCGCAACAATAGCTCCAGTCGGCAGGTCATCCGCGGTTAATCCATATTTGGCTAAAACAGATCGAAATGGCTCCTGCTTACATGCGTCCTTATCCACCTTCTTGCCAGCATGGATTGCTAATTCTCCTCGATATTTCGTGCGCCAGCCCCGGGTCTCGAATTCCTTTTCTCCTAGGGTAATAAGCGTAGCCCATGGTTGATGTATCGTAATTGCCTTCACTCTTCCTTCCTCCTCAAAAAACAATCAATCTCAAATCTTACGTCTTGGTCATGTCTCTCTTTGCCCGTCTCTCCCAGTCCATTGCACGACGGACAAAATTCTAATCCCTCTTGTATCATTATTACACACTGCTTGTCTATTTCTTGGCAAAAAATTTCTGACCCCACTGCTCATTCCATTTTCATTCTTATCTGAACGCCCGAGCATGCACAATAACAATTTCTTCGCTGCCTCATCTTATTTACATATCCTGAAATGAATTTGGAAATTGCTTCAGTAGGGAATTTTTTATTACTTTCCGGATCGGAGAAAGCCCTTGCTCCTTTTAAAGCTACAATAGCGACCTTGGTTATAGATTCTCTGGATGAATTTGCAGCATATTTTAAAGAAAACGGTTTTCCATTCATTCGAAAGCCTAAACAGGTGCCAACAGGAAAAAACATGACTGTCCAGCATCTTGATGGAGCTATTGTTGAATACGTTGAACATAGTCGTTAACCCTGTCATTCGGAAGATTCAATAAAACAGCTAGCCCCAAGCCTTCAAGAAGTTGAGAAAAAGCCCTCAAAAGAGGACTTTCCTCATCATTTGAATCACTTTTTGAGGTGTCTACAGAGCCAAAAGCTCAGATTCTCAATAGGTAAAATATCCAAGAAGATTGATTGGAAAACCTGCATTATTTATATACTTTACAGTGTATGTTCCAGGTTGTAGACAAAATTGTTTTGAAGTAGTTCCCATTGAATATATCCCATCAAAAAAATAAATTTGTCCATTGTCCCCTATTATATTAACAGATGTGTTAAAAGAGCCACTTCTTTGAGGATCGGATGGAGTTTGATTAACATTGAGCGTCCCACATAATGTAGAACCAACAGTCGCCCTTATTGGTGCATCTCTCCAATAGCTGTTAGCTTCTAAGCCATTATGCCAAAAATTAAACAAATAATTTTCGAATGGATGCACTTTTTGTTGTTGAACAGCCTCAACTGATTTACTAGGCGCTGCTTGTACAGAAGGAACTAATGCGAATACCATCATTACGGCTACCAAGCCTTTGAAAGCTCTTTTTTTCATATTCATGCCCTCCTATATTTTACATTTTATTACATTTATAGAATATAATACATAACATTAGATAACAATATATTTTTTCAAAAAATCTAATGAATGAAGCAATTGCAAATCATCGTACTATAAGTGCATCACTACTACATTCAAATGGAATTTTTAAAGAGCTCAAGCTTTCACTTTATAAACGTAAAAAGACGCTCCTAAATAAAAGGGCGTCTTTTCTTTGGGCAAAGGAAATAACGATTAAATAAACATAGGTTTATTTAATAAGAGAGCTATTTTAAAATTCCAGGCATTTTTTATCCCAAGGCACCGGGTTATTCCTCTGCTTAAATTATACCTATCACTTAAGTAAAACAGCCAATCCCTGAGATGGGATATCCGGCATGTGTCTTTCTACAGAGATGAAAATGCCTTTAGTGAGAAAATCCTTTAAAAATATAATACTTTCCATATATATTTTACCGAAGAAATAACTCAAATTTTAGACAACAAAAAGAGGACAAAAAAGTTTCGTCCCCAATCTATCCCCAAGTTAGTATTTTTTAGAGCCTGTACTAGTAAATTAAACAACCCTGTTACATCAAAAAAAGCCTTGATAATCAAGGCTTTTAACGTTTCTGTTATGGTGATCCGGACTGGGTTCGAACCAGCGACCCCCACCCTGTCAACAGTGGGAGTCGTAAAATCCGCTCATTCAGTCCGTGATGGTACAACCATACGTTTCGTACAAACCGCATTGTAGAGCCATTTTGCAAAATAACCAAAACGATAGGTTGAACCTAGTTTAGCGGGTGTCACCAAAATGGCACCAAGGAAAACTAGGACTTGGCACCAAATTTGTCACCAACAAAAGGCCCTCCAAAGCCAGTAGTGATGCGCCCTACAACGATGTTTTATGACTCAATCTGTGTCCCCAGTCATGATAAACAAATACGCTATGTCCATTATTAATCAGGGGGACTCCACAGATGGATGTTCCATTGTTTAAGTTATTGGGTTGATCTTCAGACTCCTACACTGACAGTGTGGTATGTGCAGTGTCCTGCAATGCACCAAAGTGTCCGAAAGCCTGCTGTAGTGCGGGTTTTCGGACTTCGTTCTGTTTTGATGTTACCTTGAATTTCCGATGATAATCTAAGGTTCGTGATCATAATTGTTATCACAAGATTCTGCTGCGGCACAAATACATTCGCTCTACAGTCGTAGGCACATATTAATGTCACCTGAAGGATCGCCCGTAGTAAACTCGATTAACCCCATACTCCTTCATCAAGAATTACTGGGTCACGACTACTGTTTTTAACAATTCCAGTGCATTTTCCTCGCTTGGATCATTCGTTCCCAGTTCACCACGAAAAGCACGAGCAAGGATTGCTTTTTTCATTTGTTCTATTTTATCAATAACATCTATAATTCCATTAGCATACTTTTCACTGTCAAATAGTCTATTTAATATTCGTACTATCTCTTGTTGCTCTTCAAGTGATGGGACAGGCAAAGTAAAAGCTGCTATTTTTTTTGCATTAATATTCGACTGATTGACACCATCGCTTTTCACAGCATTACAGTATTCTTTTGCTCGAACTGAGTTCATAACATAGTTCAGATATTCGCCATTGATCTGGTTGTCGTATTTTAGCCTTATAATGTAACCAGCAAATATAGCAGGGTATTCCCCCCTATAGATCGATGTTTTCCCTACTAACTCTGGACTGTTCGTTCTGTTAAAAAGCACATCTCCAGGCTGAAGTAAATACTTACCTATATCTTCTTCATCGTTTGAATAGGCGAGTTTATTCCAATCAATCTCTCCATCCTGAAGATTGCCCATACGTATAACTACCACTTTGCCTTCATTGGAAGACTTCTTTGATGTACCATACTGTAACGAAGTACATACATCACCTAATTCCTTGTCTACCCAACTATCCATACTCACGCCATGCTCTTCACGCCACTTCGCAGTGAGCTCCCCTGTAAACGCTTTGTGTAGAATAGCAGCTTTACGTGTTTCAAAGCTATCTAAAGCATTTTGTGCCAGTTCCTTTGCCTGATCAAGATTAGCAAACAGGCCTTCAATTCGGTCAACGATACGTTGTTGCTCTGTCAAAGGTGGGAGGGGAATAGCACTCAGTTCCATCTTTCGCTTAGTAATGTGTTGCAATCCTGAACCATGACCAGAAATTTTGATTCTATCTGTTTCTGCCGTTAACCAGTAGTATAAATAATCTCTACAGGTTAAACGAGATGGTATAACCTTCCATATATGATAATGATATATTACTTTTTGACCTTTCCATATAAATGGGCCAAACGAAGCAGACCAAGCAAATAACAGGTCATTATTATCACAATATTTATTTTCATCTAAGTCTAAATCGGAATAATACCATGAATTATTTGTGAATAAATTTCCTACACGTAATACAGGTGTTTTACCTTGTTCCAATAATTCATCTTGTTTATACGCTCTACCATTTAAGAACGTTGAAACTTGTCCCAATTGTACCCAAATCCAATTCGCTGGAACTTCATATGGCTGCTCATCCTCAGCTACCCACACCTGTTCTAATATTTGTTCAGTAGATAAACTCTGCTTCATCCCTCTAGCCATTAGCGACTAACCTCCAATGACTTCAGTTCCTTCACAACGCTCAAGATCAAGTCAACGGCTTCTTCAAGCTGCGCTACGACTTCTTCACCACTCTCAATCGGGTCTGGGAGGTCATCATAGTCCAGGACGCTATCATCACGAATAAGCCCAATGCCAAGACTGTTACTCTTCTCATGAATTTGCTCACGAGTGAATACATTCCAACGTTCATCCTGCACCTTTCGACGATCTTCCGCAGTATATGCCGCGATAAATGCATCAAAATGCTCTGCCTTGAGCGGATTTGTTTTGCCGAATGAAGGCATGTTGGTACGTAAATCATAGAACCAGACCTCTTTAGTATTGTCCTTATCGGACTTGCCGCGCGTAAAGAAAAGTACATTGGTTTTCACACCCTGTGCGTAGAAGATACCAGTAGGCAGACGCAAAATCGTATGCAAATTACACTTGTCCATCAAGTCGTTACGGATGGAGGCACCATCACCTTCCGCAAATAATACGTTATCTGGGAGGACGACAGCTGCACGTGCTTCATTGTTTGCTTTCAAGCTACGATAGATATGTTGCAAGAAGTTTAACTGCTTATTCGAAGTCAGGTAAGTAAGATCGTCACGTGTCGCACGTTCGCCGCCTCTTTTCGTTCCGAACGGCGGATTCGTGAGTACCACATCGAAATCTTTCATCGACTTCCCTTGGTTGGACAGCGTATCGCAAAGCTTAATTGGCCCTTCAATATCATGCAGCATAGCGTTCATCAAGGCCAACCGATGGGTTTCATGTACAAGTTCAGAGCCTGAGAAAGCATCTTTTCGCTGGAACTCCTGCAATTCTGGTGATAGAGCAAACAGATCATCTGTCTGATCCTTTACATAGCGGTCTGCGGCGATCATAAAACCGAATGTACCGCAAGCTGGGTCATTGCACCGTTCGCCTGGCTGTGGAGCTACAAGCTTCGTCATAACGTCGATTAAGACGCGAGGGGTAAAGTACTGCCCTGCTCCAGACTTTTTCTCATTCGCATTCTTCTCAAGCAAGCCTTCGTACAGGTTTCCTAGCCCTTCTTCTTTAGCAGAATACCAATCGAGCGCATCAATTGAAGTAATGAGCTTCTCCAGGTTCTTGGGCTCATCGATATTCGAGGAAGCACCTGCATAAATCTCACGTACTCGACCTTTGGTATCCTCGCCTAAGTGGTTAAGCAGCTCCTTATAAAATTTCTTAAGTTCAATGCCCTTTGGCTTAAGCAGTTGATCCCAACGGTATTGCTCTGGAATTTGCTCTTCCGTCTCAGTTTCTTTTGCCATCTTTAAAAACAGGATATAGGTAAGCTCCGTTACATATTGATGATACGTAATGCCGTCATCTCGGAGAACATTACATAAGTTCCATAATTTAGATACGATCTCTTGGTTGTTCACGCTGATTGTCCCCCATCTTCAAATAAATACTGATTCAAGTCTGTAATAATGGTATCAAGCTTTTCGCGGAAAATCTTATTGATGCGATTATATCCACCTTGATTCTTAAATGCACCCGTGTTAAATAGATCACGGTCCAGAATCGGCTCGTGTAACAATACCGTTTCGATACGCTGAAGCCAATCCAGCTCCATTTTATTAAAAGAATGCTTCCCCTTGAGCTTCGCAATCGCATGCTTCATGCGCTCTTCTCGGCTGATTAATGCAGATCCCAGCGCTTCTTTACGAATAAAGCTAATAATGTCAGCTGTGATGTCCTCATTGGACAGCTGCTTCCAAGCGGTATTCAGCTGTTGCTCTGTAAATCCTTCTCGATCTAACTCCAAACGCAAGCTCTTCAAGCTTTCACGAGTAAGATCGCTTGGCCTTGAACAAACGACTTGGAGCGCTGCGATTTTATTCATGTTGTTCGTAATAAATGCCTTGAACTCATCCAAGTAATCTTTCGGTTTTAAGCCTTTGCCATAGCCGCGTTCATGAGAAACGAGCTCATCCTCTTTATCCGAAATCACCACAGATCTTGGCTTACTGCTGCCACCTTCATTCATGATATCGAACACTTTCCGATGAGCGAGTACATAGGCTTTGGCTTGCTCAACTGACATGTGTTTGACTTTCTCGATGAACTGGTCTGGCGTGTCTCCTTGTGCAATATCTCGGAAATGAGCCATGGCATCTTTTGTCATGCTCCGCTTCTTACGCTGCATCTTGGCAACTATGAGATCAATTTGATTTTGCAGCTGTTTCTCAGTCGGCAGAACTTCAAGTCCACCCAGCAAATCGTCAAAAGATGAGGTAGGCTGGTTCACCACATGCTTCATCGTATTAACATCCTCAAGGGATTCATACACGCCCACAGGATCGTAAATCTCAAAGTGTGTCTTGCCGATTTCTGGGCAGAGACGTGTTGCACGACCCATCATCTGTTCAAAGAGGATACGTGACTTGACCCGTCGCATAAAGACTAGATTAGCAATCTTAGGCACATCAATGCCTGTCGTTAAGAGATCGACTGTCACGACGAGATTAGGGTAACGCTCATTTTTGAAACGTTTGATCGCTTCCTGGACTTTCTTAGGATTACCGCCGCCGATGCTACCTGTGATCTTCATGACAGCATCGTTGTCTACACCGTATGGCTCATAAATCTCTTTAAGCAGCTTCACGATAACATCGGCATGGCTATCATCAACTGCAAAAATGAGTGTCTTCGCGTCGCCTTCTGGATTAATATCCTGAGCAATCTCGGTCAATACGGTGCGATTGAAGTTCTCTGTAATGACCTGACGATTAAACTTCTCCACATCGAATTTTAACTCATCATCCAGCTCGCCACTATTTGTAATTTCTCCCGTTACAGGATCGTAAATCGGGACGACTTCACCTTTCTGGTAGGTGATTCCATCTTTGCTTAGCTTGGTGACAATCGTATGCGGTGCATCATGATCAACAAGGTAGCCTTCGACTACTGCACGACGATAGGTGTAATTAAAAACGGGCTGTCCAAAAATCCGCGTCGTTTGAATGGCTGGCGTAGCCGTTAAGCCAATTTTGACCGCATTAAAGTAGTCGATGACCGCACTATACTTACTCATGTAATCTTCCTGATTACGGTATAGCAGCTCATCGTCGCTCATTTCCTTGTCTAAAATATAGCCGCGGTGCGCTTCATCTACAATAATAAGGTCATAGTCGGAGACAGCAGGAATGATTTCTCCCTCATTATAGAGTACACGTTTGACCAAGCTCTGTACGGTGGCGACATGCACCTTGGTCTCTCTATCGATGTCTTTGTCGCTGAGCTCCTTGATGTTGTAGATGTTATCTAATGTCATGAGCTCTTCGATTTTGACTTCCTTGAACACATCCTGTGCCTGTTCTCCAAGCGAGGTACGGTCAACAAGGAACAAGATGCGTTGGAAACGGCCAGATTTCAAGAAACGATACAACATTCCCAAAATCGTTCGCGTCTTACCTGTTCCCGTAGCCATCGAAAGCAGTACTTTGTCCTGTCCATTGATAATGGCTTGTTCTGCGGATTCAATCGCTTCAATCTGGTATTCGCGAAGGTTGAGGCCATCTGGGTCACGCAGCAAATCGTATGGTGTTGCACCCAAGGCTTGATCGGCTGTATCCGTATCTTTGTTCAGCAACTCCATAATACCATCGGGACTCATCCAGCCTTGAAGGGCTTTGGAGATATTCGATTGTTTACGCACATCGAGGAACCAGATCCCTGATTTAGTCTCAAGCTGCTTCAAATACTTCCGACCGTTGGTTGCAAATACAAATGGTACTTTATACTGACTCCAATTACCCACCTGATAAGCGGCATGTTCTTCACTTACGGATTGTGCATATTCCTTGCACTGGTTATCGATTACGGATGGAATATCGGTGTACTGACGCTTCGCTTCAATAATGCCGACTATTTGAAGCCCAACGAATAAAGCGTAATCGGCAAAACCAGATTTACCGCTGGAATTGCGTGTCGGCCATTCAGCAATTGCAAGGTTACGGCCTTTTTGTGGTCGAGTGCCTTTCGAATATCGCAAATGAACCGTATCTGCTTCCCATCCAACCTTGCGTAGCTGCTCGTCGATAATGTACCTCGTCTGCGCCTCGGAAAGTTGAAGCTGCTGGGCTGCGCGACTTCCTCTTGAGGTACGTTCCTCAATCGTCATCGTTTGGGCTACTTTAGCTTGTTCAGCAAGCTTCGTCAGCTCTTCAATCTTAGCTTCTTTCTCACGAAGGATCGCTTCGTAATCAACCTTAGCTTGAGACTTTTCAAGAGGCAAAGCAAACCGCTCTGGTTTATACTGCCAGTCCCCATACGTTTGCATAAACCAAATGTTTAACTCGTGGGCCATACCCATAAGAACTTTACACTGTTCTAGCGAATCGTAATTCGCATGCACGGCTTTATTCCGAGCCATACGCAAGCTGTATAAGATATCATCAATTTCGCGTGGTAGCAGTCCTTGACCCTTCAATAGCTTAATCCGATTTGCATGCGTGTTGTCGTAGCTTGGAGATTGAATGCCATCGAGCTGCATCATGAGGTTGACGATCGTTTCGCCCATTAATCCTAACTTGATCAAGCATGAATTAGGATCCGAATAAAGATATTCTTCAGCGGTTGCGCCTATTTGAGCAAGTACAGGAAAGTTACTGTCTAAGAATGTAAAATTAGACTCCATTCTTCTCCTCCTCAAGTACTGATAAGATACATTTATCTGTTTTCGCATATACAAGAGCATGAATATGTCTTAAGCACTATACCTATTTCGCTATAAAGACGACAAGTTCCTTCGATCAAGTATGGACAATAATGTAATAATACAAGAGAGCACCGAATTTAGTTGATCCATTTACTTTTCAATCAATGGTGATCATATCTGAGTTCTCTATATTCGGTCAAAAGAAATAAGCACCCTTTATGGAGTGCTCATTTGTTGCGAATTGTTGCTATATAAAAAATAGAAAAAGCACCACACACCAACATTTGTAAATCAAAGAGAGGAGGGAGCCTAGTAATTTTTCAACATTTGTGCACACTGTATTCATCATCAACTTATTGACTTTACTGTTCTTGCTTCATATTCCTCTCTTGTTATTAAAACCTTCCTTGCCTTACTCCCTGCATGTTCTGAAACTAAACCTTCGTCTTCCCAAGCCACGAGTCAAAGAAAAACACCCTTGGGTCTGTATAAAATATTGACATTGTCTATCAAAAATCTACGTATTCAGACTCCCCCTTGACACTCCCTAGATCGGATTGTAAGATAGCCCGCAGGAAATAGTCGTTATTTGTCTTTCCAAACGAGCAAGACGTCTAGTAACCTTAGTACGGTTTTCTGATCATCTAGGTTTCTACTCTGTACTCTATTTATGATTTGTGAAAGAACGAATGTATCTTCCGCCGCTGTAGTGGATGTCTTAGAGGAATTTTTAGCGGAAGCTATTGAAATTGCAAATACTTCATTACTTTCAAAAGTAGCTAAAAAATTCCTTGAGAACCCAAAGAAAGATACGTACACCTTATTAGAAGAGTTGTATAACCTAACAGCTCCTCTTAAAGACAATGAAGTGAGACTATCACTTTACAATACCATTATTAAGTACGCTAGGACATACGGGATATCTCTATACATAGCTAAAGGGTTATATCGAAAGTATATGATCGAGAGAGAAGATTTAAAACATTTAGAGGAATCATTTAAAGTTGGCGAAGAAAGTTTACATTATGTTGATTTTCTTTCCCAAGAAGAAAGAATTACTCTTTACTATAGAACGGCACTACATGCACATAATATAAAAAAATACAGTGATTGCATTAAAATAGCTCAAATTGGATTTGAAGAGGATACAACAATGAGCGGATTAAGAGAACGTGTAGCATTAGCTGTATGTAATTCATTTATGAATTTAGGCGATTATGCTACTTTGGAAGATCATCTTATCTTATTTGAAAAAACGGGTTACAAATTTATTATAGAACGCAAAAAATTTTTCCTCGCGATCATCCTTTCTCGAACAGGAAAAGTAATTGAAGCTATACCATTACTTAGGCAATGTTTGAATGAGGCAACAAAAAGCAACTTACTTCACAGAATAAATGAACTTTTAGAAGCTTTATTCAGAATTAATGATCTTGATTCAATTGGAAAAATTATTGAATCAGAAGAAAAAAAGCTAACATTTCAAGAAATAACTCCTTATCAAGCGTCAGAACTAGGGCAATATTTTAAACTAAAAGGTAATTATCTTATTAAACGTGGACTTTTCGATGAAGGAATGGAGGCTTTTCTACAGAGTATTAATTATTATGGAAAAATCAGTGCGTTCGAAGATATCGCTAAATGTACAGATGGAATTTTTTCCTACCATTGCTCATATAAAAAAGTAATGACATTGGAACTGTTAGGAAAAATCAACCACGTGTATAATACATTTATCACCAGAAATAATCAGGGGGTAGAGTTATGAAAAAGTTCATTTCATCAGCATTTATAATTTTTGCAATTGCAAGTTTTTCTCTGCATTCTATGGAAATCATTCCTACAAAACATGGGTTTTCTTCTTTGCAGATTAATAACATAAAAACATACAGAGATGATCCTGGGCATTAAATTAAAGCGCTATTGATAAGCGTTTTTTTTTTGAACAAATTTTGTTGAGCGTTTCAATTTTTTTCTATTTTGTAGAAAAAACAATACGGTTGGTAAAATATTGAACAGGAGGAAGAAAGGAGGGTTTGGAATTGTTTTTTTAAAATTCAAAAGGACGTTCCCCTAGCCATCAAACTAATTGGAACGCCCCTGTCGTGAATAACAAAAATTGTTATTCGGATTAATTGTATCACTCAAATAAAGGAATGTGAAATGGAAAATACCCAATCGAAAGATGATCTACAGAAGCTTATAGAAATCCTCCGCAAAGAATTAGCACAATTGTATTTCAAAAAAGGCTCGTTAGTACACCCAGCCGTACTACAACTGAGCCAGCAACTAGATGAATACATTGTAATGTTTGAGAAGCTTAGATACTAGTTGGTCGATATGAATAAGCTGTACGGGAAACTTTACGAAACCCAGTAGGGGGAATAATTAAAAAGCCGTTTTTCAGCTATTCACTAAAGACCTCCTAGGGGGTTTACAACATGTTAATATGAGACAATTCATTTCCTTTAGTTGAAAATGAAAAACGAAAAGGAATCAATTTTCGATCAGGTATAGGCGATGTTGGCTAAAAAAATGCTACTCGGATATCGCTACTACAACTCTAATGCTATAAAAGCCAGGTGGAAACAATTGAGAAGAGAAAATGCTTTATCTTCTCCAATCATAAACATCCTTTGTTACATCTAGTTCATGTCCATTGATTATGACTGTTTTGTTATCCACCCAACTGATTGAAACAGTATCCATTTTAGAATCCCAGTAGATATTGTTTTTTTCCCCCGAACTATTTGTCACAACTTCAGCTCGGATCGAATCGGGTACTGTGGCTCCACCTTCAACTATGTAGGCATTTACGCTGTACTTTTTATCAGGTGATGCTACTGTATGAATTAATTTCCCTTCTGGAAGATTATACATTGCATAAAAGAAATGATAGAACAAAGCTCCAATCACTAAGAGTATTAAAAGCAATATACTAATCGCCCACTTCCATTTGTTCACAAATACCCCTCCTAATTAACATCTAAGAAAGTAGATACCTTATTATATAGAATATAATGTAAAGTGAGGAATTAAAATGAAAAAAATTACAGCTTCATTATTGTCAACATCTTTAGTATTTTCTTTAGGTACTACTGTTATGGCTGATAATTCAGATAACAGATTGATATCTGAAAGTCGGGCTACCAATGCAGTCGAACCATATCGAGAGCCTACGGAAGATATCACTACAGAATTTGCTAAAAAAATGAGAGATAACGCCGCGTATATGGCTTATTACGCAATGAATGAAGAAAAACAAGGAACGTATCCTTTGGCTACTGGTAAAAAATTTGCATCAAAGGTTAAATCCAGAGGCGAATGGGATTATAAAAGAGAATACGGAACAAGAACTAGCTATTATTTTGACGGCCATTTTCTGTATGGTGAAGACCTTGGGAATATGCATTATGGCTTTGTAGGACGAGCAGCAGGCTTCAGTAAAAAAATTCTTCAGGTTGCCGCGGGTGCTGTTCAGATTTATTCCGGTACATCTTATATAGGGTGGTATGACTCTTATTTTGATGATCCAGAAGATCAAGAGTGGATCATTTTCGGGATTGATATGTTTGACGATAATTCATTGCCTACGGTAAGAAGTTTAGTTGAAACTTTATCGGATGAAGAAAAAAAGGCAATTGAAGAGGAAGTAAAGAAAGATGTTGAAGAAATAAGAAAAGAAAAAAGAAACGGGATGTAATGTTTCCATTGCCCTTAGTAGTTGTCACATGTAAATAAGCTGTACGGAAAACCTTGTATAACAAAATAAAGCCGTGGTTCAGCTATTCCTTATGGGCAATTATATTGATCGAGAATAAGGAACGTGTGTAGGTTTAAATGTAAAAATATCCCTTTATTGAAAATATTTAGAAAAGAGGTTATACTTTATGATGAGCAAAAAGTTAATTAAAGGAATTGCAATTTTATCTACTGTTGGGTTTCTAGGGACTGCTATAGCTCCGGCGACCAGCGCGTTTGCCCAAGAAAAAGTGTCGCAATCAGTTTCTTACCAAACTCCAATGTCACAAAAAGAAATGGATAAGATCATCCAAGAAACTGCTAAGGAAATTTTAGAAACTGCACCAAGAGTAGTAGTAAAAGAGCCTGCATAACTTGAAGCTCAGGGTTTTGTTTCTCTTGGAACAAAGCTACTGAAATATTTTGGGAAAGGGTATGTGAAAAAAGAGTTACCGAAAAAGATGTATTCTAAATTCCCTGATATTTTAAAAGAAAAACTTTCTGAAGAGAAATGGCTTACTCTTTGGAATGGCGTAATTTTATTGGGTCCATTAGAAGAAGTACGTGAAACTGTAACCAAAGCCCTGGAGCCATATGTTTGGGGGTGGGTTGCAAAAACTTACGGTTATATTGCAGAAGGTATCGTTTACGCTATCATTTAATAAACAGAAAGGAGATAAGATGAACACAGAGACTTTAAAGTTGGTTCTAATTATCTTTTCTGTATATGCTACTATGCAAATTACAAAGGATATGAATATAGCTGATAATTGGTTTATCAGAGAGCCTGTTCGTTACTTAATTAGCTTCGTAGTAGCCGTGTTTGTTTCTATCCTTTTGGATAAGATTTATAAAAAAAAGGATAAAGAAGAGTAGCTGACCCTTTCTGAAAAAAACATTATGTAGAAACGTCCGAATCTCCCTCGTATTCGGACGTTTTCTCGTTTTATTAATAACTGTTTACTTTTTATTCTGCGGCTCCTGTCCACTTGCAATCCTTACCCGATCTGCCAGCTCCCCAGAGGATTGGCCTAGAAACGGATATTCACGAAATTTAAAACGCCGAGCCTATATCGAATATAAATTCGGGCGAGTTGTCGGCATCTACTTGCCTAAACCCTACTTCTCTACAAGGAGTGCATCTCTCTAGCCAGCACATATAGAACGGCCCTTGAGGTACGGTGGTTCGATTAGGACCATCCCACCTATTTCCAAAAGCGTCCTCTGCGTAGAAAAAGAACCTTAGCCCCCGGGTATCACCCTCCTTGAGCAATCTTCGCCTGCCAGGCTCCAAAGTCCACCAGCCAAACTTATTTCAACCATTACAGTTAGGATCAAAAAGACTGAAGACAGCATATACAGTTCTTGGGGTATTGTTACCAAAAAAAATAGACATCGTCTTCGCTCCTTTCCTTGTTAAATTAATTCACGATATATTATTATGAAAAATTTAACAATGGGTGTCTTACATCACCATCAAGTAATGATAAAGTTGTTTCCCCATGACGAAAAAATGATTTTAGCCAAAAGTAACATTTTTTCTTGTTTTGTGGATAGTCTATTCTATTTAATTGATAGGTGTTTGGCGGAACCTTTTAAGAGTTGTATGTTTTGAGGTGCTTGTCCACTAGCGACCCTTAGTTCATCTGCCAATTCCCTAATCCTAACAGCCTTATCCTTCATACCCATTTGATTATAAAAAGCCCATTGCCCCTGTAAATGGCTAATAATTTCGTTTGCTATCTCTAGTTTCACTGTTGTTTCCTCCTTCATAATTGCATCCCAAAAATCTTTTTCCATACAGTTCATGTCTACATTACCGTTAATACCAGACACTTTCCCACAATCGGAATACTGGAATACCGCCCAGCGGCTCCATGTAGGATTTAGCATAGGTTGGTTTGTATTATAATGGGCCACCCATAAAGGAAAGCCAGCAAGAGCTTTCCCAAGGTTTCTTTTTGCAAAATAAGCGCCTGTATAAATCATAGGCGTTTTTCCTGTATGGCCCTTAACATGGTTAAGAAACGCTAGACAAAACGCTGTAATCTGCGCAGGTGTTAATCCCTTGTCCGTCTCAATATCAAGCACTAACGGCATATCACACGGTAGTCCTTTGACCGTTTGAAAAAAATGGTCCGCCTGTACCTGGGCAGATATATCGGGGTGGGCAAAATGATAATAGCCTACCTTGATTCCGGCTCTATTGGCTTCCTGAGCATTTTTTTTTAGCTTCCTATGCTAGTCCCTTCTGTCGCCTTGATAAAAGCGTACTTCACGCCGTCAGACGCAACCTGATTCCAATTAATTTCCCCTTGCCATTTAGACACGTCTATACCCTTGATATTGGTTGTATTCTTTGCTTGCATTACTTACCATCTCCTTTATCTTTTAAGACCTCTACAGCTCGTTTAACTACGTTTGGTACTGGTAATCCGATACGTCCAGCGTTCTCTAAAATAGACAGTAGCTCGTTAGCCATATAGAAAAAGATCGTTGCACTACGAATCACATGTTGATCCCCTAAAGCAGTATCCAGCATGTGAGCAATAGCAACGATCCCAAAAATAAAAAGCTTTCTTGCTATCCCGATGAGTCCAATTTTGCTTTTTAACTTTCCTTCTGCTGCTCCTGCCGCTATGGTCTTTATGGCAGCAGGTAAATGATAACGTCATTTCTACCTGTTTTTGTGCGTGAACCTCTAGCGTATCGGCTGTGGGTACATACTTTTCAATAGGCATAGGTGACTTATCTTTATAAGGAGTCACATACTTGTACGTTATAAATGGATAGGGGGGGTGATCTCCTGAGCCATCGGCTGCAATGACCTTGATTCCCAGGGATTTTGCCATTCCTGTAATGACGTTTTGTTCAAATTGCTTGTAGTTAATCAAATGGACTCACCCTCTTTAATACATAACGATAGCAGTCTGCATACGCGGTAAAGTCGGTTGGTTCTTCTACTCGATAGCTGTTACCAGCATAAGTAACTTCACTGTGCAGCTCTATCGGATCAAGGCAATATAAAAGGTGATCGGATAAAGTAAACCGACCACCTTGCTCCATTACAATGCGCATAGGCATAGGAACAATTGCCCCTGTACGCTGCTCATTTTTTTCCGTCCCTTCCATCCAACGCCCCGTGTCGTCATAGTCTCCTTTTGTTTTAACTTCCACTTCAAACGTTGTAGTAAATCGGTTAAGTAAGCCGCTGAATTGAAAAATCCTTCCGTTTACCATCTTGTCACCTCAAATTCAAGTGAATCAATCAATTTTTTCTCATCAAGCAAAGGGTTGTTGCCACCTTTTGACTTTTGTGTGAGTGGTTCGTTTTCCTTAAATGATCCAGACTGCATATGACTTTTTACATCTGCGGTTAGCTTTTTAGCAGCATTTTTCATGGCTTGCTCGGCTGTAATCCGGCCTTGTAGAGTATCGTCTAGCAGCTTTTCCATTTCACGTAAAAGAGTTGGTTCACTTTTTTCATAACCAGCACGCAAAAAGGAGCGCTCAGGAATGATGATAAATTTTTTGTCTTTTTTTAATGGCATTCTAAGGGCAAGAAAAAGACCTCTGACCTTATCCGTCACAGGTATCTTCGCCCCGTATTCATTAAAAATAGCAATCAACAATTGCTCTCTATCTTGCAAATAACCTACTTTCGCCCGTGTTTTGGATAGTTCAGCTACTTGTTTTTTCACCTTTCGTAGCGTCTTTTTATCCTCACGTACTTTCACATTCACACGCATTAGACCCACCTGCTTACATAAGGCGATAGTAACGCAACTACATGAAGTGGCAAATGGGAGGCCGATGCTTTTTTCTCCTGTCTATATTTCACATGCATGACATCTAAACGTTCTGATTCAATCCCCTGGACTCTTGTAGACTCGTGTAACAAGTCCTTTACCAGAAGAATACAAGCCATTTCAATTGCTTCTGGTAACGTCTGGGCTTGTCTTCCGTTGCTTCCCCAGGCAAGACATAACCGCCATTATACGTAATTTCAATTCCATGCTTACCAGCAGGAAACCCATATGGACAATAAATACTTCCCTGAGATTTAAGTAATTTGTAGGGGAGGGAGCCACTAGGCCCTTTTACATGATATATGTCATGGATCGGGAGGTGCAAAAGGTTAATCGTATGTCGTCCTCCGTCATGATATTCCGTGTAGTCTTGTTTCCTAAACTTCCGCTTGCAATAGGCTTCTATTTGCTGAGAGGCCACCGTAATGTAGGGGAGAAGGAGCGTATCATTTACAATGCTTCCCCTCATACCTAGCATTTGTTTGGCCTTTTCTAGGGTGGTTAGCATTTCTTACCACCTACTTGTTTTCTGTTGATTTTGCTGTTAAATCAAGTTCACCAAATACCGCAGCTTGATCGTCACGCTGAATTGCTCGGACATCTAGGGTATTGCGTTTAAATGCGTCCCCACCAGTTTCAGTTGACGCAAGCTCCATTTGCTCGCGTTTGAACAGTACAATAGCCTCTTTCAAATTACCGATAATGCAAGGTGCTTTTTTGGCTGTGGTTGGTAAGAATCGGTTCGACACTACAACCACCGATTTTCCAAACAATGTTTTACGGGTAGACTGCGTAGAGTCGGGCTGTAGTAAATACTTTCCTTCGTTGTCTTTGAGTTTGTCCAAATGATTATATCCGTCTTGGTTTGTCAAAATGATAGCACCAGCAGAAATAGCAGGATCAAGGTCAACGTTAAGAACGTCTTTGATGTCGTCCACTTCTTTTAATGTTTTTTTCTTTAGTGCTTTTAACTTCTCTAAAATAAGACTATTTCTCGTTATCTTAGATTTTTTTCCAAGCCATTTAGTTACGTAAGCAATAATGTTTTGATCACTATCTTGTAGCAAGCTGCGGGACAAAGGGAGGATACCTGCTCGATCCTTTACTGCATAGTTCAATTTTCCGAATTTAGGGTTGTCCGTTTCATTAATTAGTCCCATTTCATCCACTTCAGCAAACGGAACCATATCGGCGTTTTTTTCCAAGACACGGGAACCGGAACGGGTATTTACAGGCTCAACCGTAACAAATGGCTCCAAAGCATCAAAAGAACGTGACAGCTCGTTGATTTTTGTTTGGATATCCTGCGGGATAATTAAATTTCCATCCTCTTCCGTTAAACCTGACATTGCACGCTCTTCCATTTTTACCTTTTCAAGTACCTCACGTTCTTCACCCGTAAGACTTTTATTGCGCAAACCCTTCATAAAAACATCACGGTATTTAATCGCATCTTCTTCGCCTCGTGCCTCTTGTACTGGCTCTGTTTTAGGCGGCTTCATGTTACGTAGTTCCTCCATTAGATCAAGCTGTTTCCGTAATTCCTTGGCTTTGTCTGCATGTTTTCGGGCCTCATCTAACTTGCCTGATTCTGTTGCGCTGCGTGCTTCCTGTAACAATTCTGCTAGTTCTTGACGTAGTTCGCGTTCTTTTTCATTCATGTTGTTTATCCCTCACTTTTTAGAATAAAAAAAGACCTTTATCCGATTGATAAAAGGTCAATTTCTAGTAACATTTTTTCTTTTTCGTGTTTGCGCTGCTCTTTTGTTGTGATCCCAAATTGCTCCATACTACGTTGATTGACTTCGCTAGAGTCATAGGCTGGAAATGGAGTAGGGGAGATTTCAGCAAGGTTTACGTCTGTTAACGTTCGTTCGTAAACATCTTCGTCCTTTAGATATGTCCAAGCATCTTTTCGGACATGAAAACCAAATGAAACCCCGTCTACATCTCCGCGCTGGATGGATTCATAAGCATCTTTACCCCAGGTGTTGTTAGGTAGATCAACTTCGAATCGTAGACCAATATCATCTTCGCTTAGTCGTAGCGTTTGATTTTTAGTGGAGCCGAGAACATAGTCCGTTCGGTGATTCCATAGGGCTTTAATGGTGTTTTCTTCGAGACTTCGAGAGAACGCACCTTGAGCCACTTTTTCGTAAAATTCCCCATAAATCAGCTTGCTGCGCTCGTTAAACTTGACGACATATCCACTAATGGAAAGTTGACCATTTTCTTTATCAGATCGAACTTCGATAGGGTGGAGGATATGCCTAATTTCTCTCTTATTCATCTGCTTGCTTTCCCCCCTTGCTAGACTTCGTTTTTTGTAGTTCTTCTAGTTGATCTAACCAAGTCATATTCAATGGAATGATAGGCCTATCGCCAATTTCCCCATAACCATTCTGGTTCTCTTTCTCCCTTACCTCATTGAAGGTGATAGCTGAAATAGATACCATATCCTTATAGTATTGAGCGCGACTTTGACTATCTCCGCGCAGCTCGCTTTCCACGTTAAACTTGGAATAATACTGTTTGCGCTCTTTGCTAGTGAATAACTTATAATCAATTTCTTGCTCCCAATTGGTTATGATCGGCTGCAAGGTATTTTTTACGTATTCAATGGATTGATGTTCAATATTTGAAAAGGTAGCTCGATCCAACTGTCCTAACTTATGGGGTGGAATTTTATAGATTTTGGCTATTTCACCAATGCCGAACTTTTGTGTCTCAATAAATTCAGCATCTTTCAACGGCATTCCTAAGCTTTGATAGTCCAAACCCCCGTCTAAAATAGCGACCTTATGAGCGTTATTTAATCCGGTATTTAATTTCTGCCACTCTTCTCTTGTTCGATCCTTCGCCTCCGGCTGCAAGATATTTGGTACTTTTAAAATCCCTCTACTAGTCGTACCATTCGCGTAAAACGCACCGATAAATTTATCTGACGCTTGTTGAATCCCAATCTTTTCACGGATGAATGAAATAGGGGAAATGCCCTTTAATCCTGTCTTACTAATAGCTTTTAAGTGGAGTACATCAAACCACGGGATTTTACGTTGCTCTCCATTTGGTAAAGTCGTTGTATACCACACTTCACCTGTGTTTGAATCGGTGGTTACTTCCGTCACAGATGGATTTAAGGGCCATAATGCCTCCGGTCTGCCATTCCATCCCCAATCAATAAGAGCGTAGGCATTTCCCCATAGCATTACATGTACTTGTAGCAACTCTTTAAACGTGTAGGCGCTCATATACGGATTAGGCCGAATGCCTAGTAGACTCGTGACCGGATGATTTCGATCTCGTTCGATTCTCTTTCCCTTGCGGGTGAAAATCTGGATCGGTAGCTTGCCGATATCGCCGCCTAAGATACTCGCGCATGTATAGACATTACTGTTTAATAGAGCTGTGTCACTTGTTACGCGTTCCCCACTATACGTAGTGGAACCACCAAGTAGATTAATGAGCCAGTCTTTCGGATTCTGTAAGTCTGATTCATTTTGAAATAAGCTCCTGAATATCATTGCTTTCACCTCCTGTCGTCAGGTACACTCGACAGTTTCTTGCCGATTAGAAAGCCTAAAAGACATAAAAAAACACCGGATACATAAAGTCCGGCGATACCATTTAGTAAGTAGGTGGCTGTCGTAATACAAGCGAATCCAGAGAGAATGAGAATATCCTCGATAAATAAGCATAGGAATTGGATAAATTTCATTCTTTCCTCCTTTCTTAGAAACTGAAATTACCGATAAGATATGTGCGTTTAAATCCGCTTTCGGGTCTCTACACATTACCCTTACATGTGCGTTTATCGCTGACGCTATCGGGTCGATCCGATCCCGTAGACTTAGACTTGTCCAGCATAATATTTTCCTGGGCATCCATCTTGGTAACTGCGTTTCCAATTGACCATTCTAGGACAGGGTTCTTGTCATGTAGAACCTTCTTTTCCAAAACCATTTCTCTGAAATTCTTAGTCGGCTCTGATAGAGTACGTACCCCTTGCCTAATTTCAATCATGGTATAGCCTTCTGCTTCCATATCAGCAGCGAATTGCGTTTGCGTTGTATGGATCGTAACAGATTTCTTTGATTTTCCATTCCTTTTCGCGCTCCATACGCTGAATATACGCCTTAATAAACGTGTAATCCACAACCGCCCCAGGAGTAGCCGTTATCCAACCTTGCTGGATATATAGATCATAGGGGAACCTATCTGTTTTTCTTTTTACTGCTAACGTATCCTCAGGTATAAAGGAATGATTTAATATAGCAATGTGGTCATTTTTTAAATCAAATTCAAATGACACACTGGTTAAGTCAATTTTTTTAGACAGGTCAATGCCAACGATACAATCAAATTCAGCAAGATTAGGGAATTCATCAACGCCGCATTTGGCCCAAGCCTTCAGTGACATATACCCGTTTTCTTTCTGATCTACCCACCGATTCATATTTTTGGTTAAGTAGTTTCGCATCTTCTCCGGTACGTCTAAAGCTGCTTTAAGCTCGCCACGCAAATAAGCCATACCCTCTTCATATGAACATAGGATCGGGTTGGCTTTTATCCAGACAGATTCATCTTTGATATCATCGTCCTTGTCAAGCTCGTTGACCATTACGAAATATTCATCATTTTCTATGGATGAATGAGGATCAAGGATATTCGAAATATACTTGTATTCCACACGATAGCAAGGGTGGTGCAGGTTGAATCCTGCTGTTGTAATAATCATCATTAACGGTTGACTACGTGCGCCCATACCCGACACAAGCACGTCATAAATTTCGGAAGTAGGGTGGGCGTGATACTCGTCAATGATGCCAGCTTGTACGTTAAAACCGTCACCCGTTTTTCCTGCATCTTTTGATAGAGCAGCGATAAAAGATTCACTTTTGAGATGCTGTATTTTTCCGTAGGCTACTTTGAACTTACCTTTTAGATCGGGGCAACCATCAATTTGCGTTCGTGATTCATTCCAGACAATTTTACTTTGCTCGGCTTTGGTAGCTCCGATGTAAACCTCTGACATGTTTTCACCGAAAGCAGAGGACTCATAGCTGGCTACAGCTCCCAAAGATTGCGACTTAGCATTTTTCCTCCCTACCTGCCAGTACGCTTTCCGAAAACGTCGTAGACCTGTATCCTTATGCACCCATCCATAAATGTTCCCAAAGACAAAAACTTGGATTTCATGAGGGGTTATTCGTTTACCAGCAAGTTTCCCTTTTGTGTGTCGAAACAAAGACATCCAATATAAAAACCGATGTGCTTTTTCCTCGTCAAAAATATAAGGAAAATGTTCCGTCCCCTCATTCTTGATATCATCCAGGAAACGGCTACACGCCCATTTGTGCTTCTCACAAGCAACTATCTCACCAGCTACGATATCAAGACTATAGTCAATTAGATATTGTTTAATCATAAATCACCGAACGTCTTTTCGACCTCGCTAGGCTCCTGCTTCTCCTGTTTCGGTATTACAAGTTTGCATCGAGAAGCAATGGTAAGGCCCAGGTCACTTGCTGCTGATCTACATTGCTTAAATAATTTATCCTGGTTAATCAATAAATCTGAATAAGCTGCGTTTGCTTCCTCCCATTCGTTCATGTCAATTACAGCCCCGTCTTCATCATGAATTGCTTGTTTGCGCTGTACTGTCAATTCCGTTTGTAACAAAGCATCTGTGACTTTTATATACATCTTTCGGGCATATAAAAAGCGAGCCAGTGCATCTACATCAAGATTAGTCATGATGCCGATTTGCAGCAGCTCGCTTGCAATCTTTTTAAATTCTTTTTTCAAGTCTTTCGGTAGGTAGTTAGGAGGCTTAACTTTGTCATTTGCCGCCTTTATTTCTTGGGCTTTACGCTGTTCTATTTCAGCTTTTGTTAGGTTTTTCTTTCCCTTGTAGAGCAGCAAGTCAACTGGTTGCCTTGGTCTAGCCATTCCCTCACCCCCTTTCATTTCTGAAAATCCATTTAGGGAACTTTTTTTACAGAAGACTGACACGCGGTCTAGCGTTGGCGCTGTGTAGGCTTTTGATACCCCCTCCCCCAATACCTTCATACAACTTTAAAAGCTCATCTTACCCTGTTTCTGTGGCTCTGTGGACGTCTGAGTCTAGGTCTTGCTATGAATGATAGGTATCCGCCCAATTGTATATGGACAA